>JAGADT010000130.1 GCA_017613475.1 Desulfovibrionaceae bacterium
CATACAAAAAATGTATATTGTGGATCGGATTCAAAACGGCGTCCGGGAAAGCTTTGCCGCAGCAGCTGCGCCTGTTCGCCTCCGCCAAGGGTGCGCAGGAGCCGATCGTAGTGGGCTTTGCGGAAGATGACTTTTTCGCAGACATCCAGCCCGAAGACAATTTGTTCCTTGAAGGGGGCGCGCACTACAATCTGGGCGGCTTCAGGATCGATCCACCAGTTGAACTCTGCGGATGGCGTGACGTTGCCTGGCTTAAAGAAGGATCCGCCCATATAGACGATCCGCTTGATCAGCGGCACGATATCCGGGTCCATACGGATGGCGGCAGCAAGGTTTGTGCAGGGGCCGATAGCGGCGATGGTTACCTGGTTCGGGTTCGCCCGGACAGTATCGATGATGAAGTTGACGGCATGCTTTGCAATGGGCTTGAAGCGGGAAGCTTTTCCATAGTGCTTCTGATAGGCGGCTTCCCATGATTTCGGTTCAGGCTGGTTAAGGGAGCCAAGCCAGGCATCGTGGCCCATGCCGCACAGCTTCCGTTCAAGCTCGAACAAGGCGTGGCGCTGCGGACGGAGCGGGTAGCGCATTCCCACTGCGACGGGAATGTCTTTCCCTTCAATTTCCAACTGGCGCAGGGCATAGGCAACGCCATCCTGAACCCAGCTGTTGCCTGTTACGCAGGTGACACCCATAAGCTCAATGCCGGGAGCATTGGCCAGCATGGTCATGGCTACGCCGTCATCAAAGGCTTCCACCATGTCGGTATCAAGAATAACTTTTTCCCTGGGGGCTGCGGCAGCCTGGCTCCTGAGAAGGGGGAGAATCGCCAGCAGCGCGATGAAAAGGAAGAGAGGCAGTTTTTTCATGAGCTTGTTTCCTGTTGATGGTGGATGTCTCAGCCTTGGGGGCTGCGCCAGAGCCTGTTACCAGGATATTGGAATACGCACTTTCTGTCCAGCTTTGTTGGTGAAAAGGACGTAGCCTTCACGGCGGCCAAAAAGAAAGAGGTCCCGCGTAATGGCAACATCCTGCTGGCAGTATGCGCGGATATCTTCGAGCCGTCCTTCTTTCCACCACTGCAGCGCCTGGAGTCCATTGCTGCTTTTGGGGCTGCCGAGTGTTGCCTGCCCCAGGTTATCCAGCGAAACACGGTAGTGGAGGCGTTTCTGGATATGCTCAAGAAGGTCCAGCCCGGGCAGCGTATGGAGGTCAAAGTGGGCAAAAGGCTGGAGCACGGCGTAATCAAAGCGGAAGCTGTTGAAGCCAACAACAAGGTCGGCCGTCTGGAGCAGGCGAAACATTTCCTGCAGGTCATCCTGCTGGAAGCTTAGGAATGTTTCGCCATCCCAGACCACCGCGATGCTGACCCCCATTTTTCCTGCCTGTGACCAGCCTCCCACGTCGGCGGCGGAATGCCGTGTTTCCACGTCGAAAACCATAATTCGGGAAGAAAGGGAGGCCGTCTTGGGGGCTGCAGGCGTTGGGGCAGGCGCAGCGCCTGCCATGGACGCAGGGCATGGAGCGTCCGGCACCACGGGGGGCGTTTCTGTTTTTTCCTCAGCGGGAATGCCGATTGGCATGGGCGGGCCTGGACGCTCTGCTTTGGACTGCATGATGGAAGAGAGGAGGAAAAGCGCGCCTGCCTTATCAAGCGGGCGGTTGCCTGAACCGCATTTGGGAGACTGGATGCAGGAGGGGCAGCCTGTTTCGCAGGGGCAGCTTTTTAGGGTCTGCAGCATGTTGGTGAAAATATCTTCCAGAATGGGAAAGGCGGAACGCGTAAGCCCCGATCCGCCGGGCAGCCCATCGTACACAAAGACCGTGGGAGCCGCAGTTTGAGGATGCATGGGGATGGATATGCCGCCGAAATCGTTGCGGTCAGCCATAATCTGCAGCGGCATGAGCCCGATGCACAGGTGCTCCAGCGCATGGATGGAGCCCATGAAATGGTACAGCTTGTCCTCTGTGTCTTTTCGGGAATCCTCAGGAATGGTAAACCAAAAGCCTTCTGTCACAAAAATCTGCGGCGGCAAATCCAGCGGTGAGATATCCATGAGCCTGAGAGAGCCGTTTTGGCGACGCTCGTAACCCGTAATGCACTCCGTAACCCTGAGCTTCCCGAAGAATACAGGTGAAGAAAACGCGTAACCTGCGCGCTGGGTTTCCAGAATTTCCGTGGACTTGGATGACCGCGCCCTTGTATGCCAACCCACAGTTTCCGGGACAGCCCGAGCCAGATGGGCGCCCAAATCCAGCTCCCGGATAATATAGGACCGCCCTTTGTGGAGGTATACGGCTCCGGGATGCGTTTCCCTGAAGGCATGGTGCACATCCACGCTGCCGATGACGTTGTTTTCCGGGTCAACGATGTGGAAGGTGGCGCCGCTTCCGCGGATATCCACATCCCTGTGCGGCCGTTTGCGGGCAGCGAGCCATTCGTTCCCATCGGCTGTTTTCAGCAGCAGGCCTTTCTGCTCCAATTCGCTGGCAACGCGGAGGACAGCAGGATTCTGCATCCACGCTTCCTGGCGTTTCAGGGCAAATTCCGCTGCGGCGCATTCAAGGTGGCGGCCCAGTATAATTTCGTTATGCGGGGAGAGAACGGCTTTTTCCGGCGGCCGGTTGAAAAATTCTTCCGGGTGATGGATGAAAAACTGATCCAGCGCGTCTTCCCCCCCAACGAGGATGACGGCGGATTCCTGCCCCTTCCTCCCGACGCGGCCGCCGCGCTGGAGGGTAGAGATAATGCTGCCAGGGTACCCTGCCAGGATGCAGACATCCAGGTTGCCGATGTCAATGCCCAGTTCCAGGGCGCTGGTTGAGATGACGGCAAGCAGCTCACCTGAGGCCATGCGCTCCTCAATGGCGCGGCGTTCTTCAGGAAGGAATCCTGCGCGGTAAGCGCTTATTTTGCTGCGGTATATGCTGCTTTTTTCGCTTGCCCAGAGGCTCACAAGCTCTGTCATCCTTCTGGAGCGGCAGTAGACAATGGTCCTGAGATTTCTTGCAAGGGCGGCCTGGAGCAGCTGGATGACAAGGGTGGAGGGGCTGTCTTCCGGATCCATAAACAGGAAATGCCTTTTGCCCTGGGGAGCGCCTGACTGGCAGATGGACTCAGGGCAGCAGGACGGTCCAAGAAGGTTGCCCGCAAGTTCAAGCGGATTGCCTACCGTTGCCGTGCAGAGGATATGCACGGGGCGCGCATTGTAGCGCAGGCAGATGCGCTGAAGGCGCTGGAGAAGCTGCGCCATGTGCGAACCGAAGATGCCCCGGTAAATGTGGGCCTCGTCCAGCACAATAAAGGCGAGGGAAGCCAAAAACGTTGTCCAGCGCTCGTGGTGCGGCAAAATGCCGAGGTGGAGCATGTCCGGGTTGGTGATGAGCGCTGCA
>JAGADT010000015.1 GCA_017613475.1 Desulfovibrionaceae bacterium
ACTGGGTTTTCTGGAGGCGGGAAGGTTTTCCGCTCCCCCAAATGCTTTTCACGCTCCCATTTTTATCCGTTTTCCATTTCCTGAAAATAGGGCCTGAAAGCGCCTCGTCCGGGCGCCCTTCAGATGCCCGCGCCGGGGCGGATGGCGGACTTGGCGGTGTGGAGCACAAGTCCCGTAAGCAAACGCAAGCAGCGCCAGGCAGGCGTAAGCAGACGGCAGCACGCTCAGGCAGAAGGCAGGCAGGCGCAGGCAAAAGCAAGCTCTGAATGTGAATGTGAATATGAATGGGAATGGGTAGTAAGAGAATAGGGGGAGAATCCCCCTTGCCCCCTTGCGGCATTGCCGCTTTCATGCTGCCCGCATGTTCCCATTCCCGCCGGGAAGCCGTGTCCGTGTCTCATCCCCCGCAGTGTCCATTTCCGCAGGCGCCCCGCAAGGCCTCTTCCGGAAGCCTCCGCTCACGCCCCGGCAATAAAAGAGGCAATACTCCCCGAGACAATACCGCGAAAAAGGAAAGCCCGGGCCGATAACCAGCCCGGGCTTTTTGACGGCGTTTCTTACGGAGCTTCCGGCGTCACGCGCAGGACATCTCATTCCGTGCTTTCACGGTGGGATCCACTGTCAAAGCTCCTGCGGGTGCCGCGGCGGTATCCATCGCTATCGCTGCGGCGGTACCCATTGCCATAGCTGCGGCGGTATCCATCGCTATCGCTGCGGCGGTAGCCATTGCCATAGCTTCTGCGATAGCCATTGCCATAGCCGCTGCGGTACCCATAGCCACCGTTATAGCGGCTGCCATAGCCTCTGCGATACCCATAGCCGCTGTTATAGCGTGATCCGTATCCGTACCTGCGGCGCGGAGGCGGCGGAGGCGGGGGACGGTGCCCATAGCGTCTGCCGTATCCATAGCCGTTCCCGCGGTTCCATCCCGAAGATGAGGACCGGTACGGATACGCTTCAGCCGTTGATGCAAGTAAGCCCGTGCCGAACACACAGGCGGCCAAAACACCTAAGAACCTGCGTCGATTCATACATGAACTCCTTTTTGGGTAATTCCCCTATGGACCTCCAGGCTTTTTTTGTCAAGGGGGCGTGCAGGCAGCGCCCGCGCCACGGCAGGGAAGAGTGCTAAGGGGCAGGCAGGAATGTTTGCAATGGAAACACGAATACATGGCGCGAAGGGGCATTGCTCCTTCGCCCCAGGGAGGTGAACGCATGATGTGCTACGGCAAATGCCCCCATGAGCGGGGTGACGGGACCTGCCCTTTCCCCTACGGCAGGGAAGAGTGCCCGCCAGATCTGGAAGAGCAGCTTTTTTGGGAAACGCAGCCCCTGGAGCAGGTGCTCACGCAGCTGCGGCGGCTCATTTACGAGGTGGATGACGCCAGGCGCCGAGCGGAATTGCCCTGCGTGAAGGAGCTGGCGGAGCAGACGGCGGATGACATCACCGGCACGGCTGACGAGCTGGAATACAGGATCCGAGAATGCAGGCCATGACCTCTTCCGCCTCACTGCGTTCGGCACCTTCCCCAGGGGGGAAGGCTTTAAGAGGAAATTGCCTTTCAAAGGCTTCCCCTCTGGGGAAGCTGTCCGCGTTAGCGGACTGAAGAGGTTTCTTGGGAGGGTGCCCGCAGGGCAGGAGAGGTTGCCTTTGGGAGGGTGCCCGGCAGCACTCTGCAGGGCGGGAAAGGTAAGCCTGGGGAAGTTTAAGGGGACCAAATGGCTAAAGAATCACCGGAAGAACGCGCCGCAAGAGGCTGGAAGGTCGAGCTGCGGCCCCTGCAGGCGGAAGCCCTGGCAAAGCTGGATGCCCGGCGCTATGGCGTGATGATCTGTCACCGGCGCTTCGGCAAAACGGTGCTGGCCATCTCCCGCCTGTGCCGCAACGCGCTCAGGGGCGGCACCATGTACCGCGGGGCGTACATCGCGCCCACCTACCGCCTGGCCAAGGATATTGCCTGGGATTACGCCAAGCTCATGGCCATGGCTTTAGATCCGGACGTGAAGTTCAACGAGGTGGAGCTGCGCATGGATTTTTCCAGCGGCGCGCGGATCCGCCTCTATGGCGCGCAGTACCCGGACCGCCTCCGCGGCCTGAACCTCTGCGACGTGGTTTTTGATGAGGTCGCCCAGATGCCCTATCAGGTGTGGAGCGAGATCGTGCTGCCCATGCTCATCGCCAACGATGGCCGCGCGCTCTTCATCGGCACGCCCAAGGGCAAAAACGCGCTGTGGAAGGTGTGGGAGTCGGCGCTGGCACGGCCGGAGGAATGGCAGGCGCTCATGTACCGGGCGTCTGAAACCGGCATTATCTCGCCGGAGAATTTGGCCATAGCCCGGCGCGAATCCTCCGAATCGGAATACGAGCAGGAATACGAATGCTCCTTTATGGCGGCGTTGGAGGGCGCGTACTACGGCAAGATTTTTGAGAAGCTGGAGCGGGAAGGCAAAATCCGCTCCGTGCCGCATGATCCTGCCCAGCCCGTGCTTACGGCGTGGGACCTGGGCTTTTCGGACTCCACGGCAATATGGTTTGCCCAGGCTGCCGGGCCGGAGATCCACATCATCGATTTTTTGCAGGCGTCCGGCGTGGGGCTGGATTATTACGCCCGGGAACTGGCCGCAAAGGGCTATGTTTACAGGGAGCACTTCCTCCCGCATGACGCCGCGGCGTCTGAGCTTGGCACTGGCACAACGCGCATCGAGACGCTGCGCCGCCTGGGCGTGAATGGGCGCGTCCTGCCCATGGCGCGGGTGGAGGATGGCATCAACGCCGTGCGCCTGCTCCTGCCCCGCTGCTGGTTCGATGCGGAAAAGTGCATGAAGGGCATAGACGCCCTCAAGCTCTACCAGCGGGAATGGGATGCCAGGAGCCAGGACTGGCGGCCGCGCCCCCTGCATGACTGGACAAGCCATGCCGCGGACGCCTTCCGCTACATGGCCGCCGGCCTGGGGATGCTGCAGAACAATGCGGGATTCACGCCCCTGAAGAGGGCAAAGGCGCTGAGGGTGTGCTGAAGAGAGTGTGGAGTTTGGAGAGTGAAGAGCGTTTTCAGTTTTGGCCAGATTTTGGATTTTTGGCCAAACACCCCAGGCGACGACCTCTTCAGTCCGCTAACGCGGACAGCTTCCCCATAGGGGAAGCCTTGGGGGAGGGCTTTAAGCGGATGGGGGCTGCCTTTAAAGCCTTCCCCTGTGGGGAAGGTGGCAGCGCGCCAGCGCTGACGGAAGAGGTCACCAAACATCTTAGCGTGAAAAAACAAAATGCCGTTGTTTCTTCCGCCGTAAGGAAAAAGGCGAAACAAATCAACGGCATTCGTGAACAAGGCAGGAGTCTGCTGGAGGGACGCCGCGATGGTGCAGTTAAGAGCGAAATTGCTGTCAGCAGTCCAACGGCGGACATAGCCCCGCCAGGCATGTACCCTCATCCGGCTACGCTTGAAAAAGCGGCCACTCAGCAACGGCTTTCTGATGTCAGCAGACCCGTTGAAGACACGATAGGCGTGCCTCAAGGACCTGTCAAGCGGGGCACCGCCCTTACAGGCGGCGCTTGCTGATCCGCCGCTGGGCAATGGTATAGACTTCTTCATCTTCCCGCAGCCCAATGACTACGACAAGCATCTGGGTCTCGGTGCGGATGAGCTTGTAAACGATGCGGATGCCCTCGCCGCGGAGCTTAATTTTCAGGTAGCCGGTGAGGTTCGTGCCCTGCTTATGGCCGAGCGGCTTGCCATAGCCGCCTTCGCTTTGCGGAAGCGGATTTTCCTTGATTTCCCTGATCGCCTTGCTGACGGCGATTTGTTGGCTGCGGCCAAGGGAGCGGTAGTCCTTTTCTGCTTCAGGCAGGTAGGCGACGTCCCACATCATTCAAACTCCGCCTCGCCGGCACTGTCCAGCTCTTCCTGGGTGATTCCAAGCCGCCTGTTCATCTCATCTTCAGAGATCAGGGCGGAAGGATCGTAGTTTGCCATGCGTTCAACAGCCATGGTCAGGAGCAGGTAATCGTTCAAGGCGTCCATAAGCTCAGCGTATTCGGCGGGCGGCATAAGAACGGCCTCGGCCTCGTCATTATTCATGACAACCTTTGGGCCATGCGCCTTCACTTCAGAAAAAATCTGGCCGGCAAGCCCGCGGTTGAACTGTGAGAGCGGCACAGTCGTGGTTATGGCGCTGACAGTGGTGGGGGACATGATTCAGCTCCTTGCTTTGGCTGCAAGCATACGTCAGCCGGGCATAAATGGCAATGAACGCGGGACTCCTGCTCTCCCGCCTCTGTGGGCACCCTCCCAAAGGCAACCTATTCAGTCCGCTGACGCGGACAGCTTGAGGCATTGCCTCTTCCCCAGGGGGGAGACCTCTTCAGTCTCGCTCCGCTCGACAGCTTCCCCAGAGGGGAAGCCTTTAGCTGAGGCAGCGCCCCGAAAAAGCCTTTCCCTGTGGGGAAGGGACACTGTCCCAAGGTGGCAGCGCACCAGCGCTGACGGAAGGGGTCTTATTCACAATCAAGCTACGAGGAAACACGATGACCGAACGCATCAAGGACAAGGTAAAGACCCGCCTGGCGCGGGAGCTGACGAGGGTCAGCGGGAACTCTGGCGGCACGCTTTCCAACGCGCGGGACCGCCTCAAGCGCCAGTACCTGGGCTATGGCTACAGCGTGGATGACGACAGGGAGGCGCGCGGCCTCTCCACCTACGTGGACCGCACCGTGCTGGAAACTGTGGAATGGGCGAAGCCCGGGCTGATGCGCGTGTTCTGCGGGGATGAGATTATCCGCTGCGACCCTGACGACCCCAGCCAGGAGCAGGCCGCAGAGGACGCCACCGCATGGATCAACCACGCCATTTTCAGCCGGCACATGTTCCGCATCGTGCATGACGTGCTGACGGACGGCCTCATGCAGCGTGCGGGCTGGTGCCTGGCGCACGCGCCAAAGAAGATGGAGTCCCGGCTCTTCCAGTACACGGGGCTCACGCAGGAGGAAGCCCAGGCCGTGCTTTCCGACCCCGATATTGTGCCGGAGGAAGAGGGCGCCGTAGCCATTGCCGAATACCTGGGCACGGGCGGCCTGCCGCTCTGTGACCTGACAATCAGGAAGCGCGTGGAAACGCGGGAGATCACGCTTGAGCCCATCCCGCCGGAGCGGGTGCTCATATCCTCCACGGCGGAGGATGTGGAGAATGCCCGGCTTGTGGCCTACTGGACCATTAAGACGGCTTCGGACCTCCGCCGCGAAGGCTACAGCGAGGCGCAGATTGAGGAGCTGCCGCAGGAAAGCAGCGGCGATGAGCCGCCTGAAACGCTCACCGCCCGCCGCGTAAATAGTGAAGACGATGACGCTGACGGAGGAGGCTATGCCGAAACGGAGAACTCCGCAGCCCGTGAGTACCGCATTTATGAGGGCTGGCTGGATGTGGACATCAACAACGACGGCATTGCCGAAAAGGTCAAGGCCACCTTCTGCGGAGAAGGGGAAGAGCTCCGCGTGCTCAAGGTGGAGGAGTGGCCCCTGTACCGGCCGCCGCTCTTTGCCGCCTGCTCCGTGCCCATGCCGCACCAGGCTATTGGCCTCTGCCTGGCTGACCTCGTGGCGGACGTGCAGACCCTGCGCACGGAGATAACCCGCCAGTACCTGGATAACCTCGCCCTCTCCAACCAGGGCGAGCTGATCGTCAGCACCGGCAACAACGGGGACGTGGAATTTGATTCCCTGCTGGCTCGCGGCACGGGCGCCGTGCACAGGATCCGCGGGGATGCAAAGATCACGCCGCTGCAGGTGCCTTCCTCCAGCGGGGATGCCCTCCAGGGTCTGGAGCTGACCCAGGGCATTGCGGAGCGCCGCACCGGCGTTTCCAGCCGCACCCAGAGCCTGAAGGCGGATACCCTGCAGAACACCGCCACGGGCGCCGCCATCATGGAAGAGGCGGTCAATCAGCGCCTGGAGCTGGTCGCCCGCGTCTATGCCGAAACCTTCTTCAAGCCCCTGGGCCGCTACCTGCTGCACCTTGTGCACAAGTACCAGGACAAGCCCATGCAGCTCAGGGTGAAGGGCCGCTTCCTCAACCTGGACCCGCGCAACTGGAACCCGGATATGAACATCAGCGTGGCCGTGGGCTTGGGCACGGGCGACAGGAGCCGCCTCCTCGCCAGCTACCAGCGCATTCTCCAGCTCCAGCAGGCGTTCATTACTCAGCTCGGTCCCACGTCTCCGGTGAAGCTCTCCAACATTGTCTACACCTGCTGCAAGCTGGCGGAAGCCGCCGGGCTGGAAGCGCCGGAACGCTTCTTCGGCACGGAGGAAGACGCGAAAAAGGCGGAGCAGGCCATGGCCAGCCAGCCGCCGCAGCCTTCGCCGGAACAGCAGAAAATGCAGCTGGAAGCGCAGAAAGCCATGCAGAAAATGCAGATCGATGCCCAGAAGGCGGCGAGCGAAGAGAAGCGCAAGGCGCTGGAAACCGAGGCCAAGATCGCCATCGAGCAGAAGCAGGCCGCGGACAAAATGGCGCTGAAACAGCAGGAAATGCAGGCCGAAGCCAACCTCGATGCCATCCGCCTCATGCAGGGCGGCAGAGGGGCAGGGCTGACGGAACTCAGGGGGGCAATGGCGCGTTAATGCTGTGTGCGGAGCTTGGGGAAAACGTTAAAGGCAACCTCTTCAGTCTCTCTTCGCTCGACAGCTTGAGGCATTGCCTCTTCCCCAGAGGGGAAGCCTTTGGGGAGGGCTCAGGCTTAAGGCGCTCCGTTAAAGCCTTCCCCTGTGGGGAAGGGGCATTGCCCAAGGCGGCACGGCGCCAGCGGCAGTGCCGGCAGCCGTGGCGGAAGAGTCCGCTGCCCAAAATCCAGGAGATAATCCATGTGCGGAGAGCCTGTTTTTGGCAGAAGCCGGTGCAGCAGGCAGGTGAATAAAAGCGCTTCAGGCGCTGGGATGCACGATTTTCCGGCCGTGAAAGAAGGGTTTTAAGCGCCGTGTCCACCTGCTGAAAAGTTTTACGCAGGACCCGACCATCAGGGCGGAAATAAGCGTGCCTTCCCTGAGTCCTGCGATGGTATGCAAAAAAATCAGGGTAAGCAGCATTGCGGACGTGACCAGCGTCATATCGAAGAGGACCTTGATATTTCCGAAATTCTTTTTGGCACGCCAGGCAATGGCAATGGCAAGCCCTTCGCCGGGCAGGACTGTTGCGTTGCTGGCAATTTCAAGGCTTACGCCAAGGCCAAGAACCATATTTCCCAAAATGCCAAGAAGGATTTGATAGATGTATTCTGTGCAGATCAATGGGCGTGTCAGCCACATGTTGATGTCAATAAACAGGCTGAAAACAAAGACCACGGGAATCTGCAGCAGGGTGAAGGCTGTGAATCTGGAGCCTAAAATGGGCTTCTGCAAAAGGACGAAGACGACGTTGCAGATGAACGTCGTAATGCCTAATGACAGGCCGCTTATCAATGTGATGGCATAAGGCAGGCTTGATATCGGGGTCGTTCCCAAATGGGCGTTTGTCACCAGGGCAATACCCAGTGACATGACAAAGAGCGCCGCGCTCAATCCGGCATAGCGGCGGACAACGTATTTCTTTCGCATGGCAGGACACCGTTGGGCTGTGACAGGGCTGCGGCCCCGGGCTGAAGCGCCTTTGGCACCCGGGCCAGTCCGAGCTTGGGAGGCAGGAAGCGTTTCGCCGGGAAGCCGCTTTTTCAGCATGAGATCCTGTCCTGAGTTAAGGGGCTTTCCAGCGCGCTGTCAATGCCGCTCCTCCTTCATTGCCGCCGGGGCATTGCCTTTCAGGCG
>JAGADT010000016.1 GCA_017613475.1 Desulfovibrionaceae bacterium
CTTGTCCTGCGCCTGGCTCCGCTGCCGCGCCCCCGCAGATCCCCTGCCGAAATGCCGCAGGCGGACAGCGCGCCTTCCCTGCCGCCAATGGAAGAAAGCGTCTTTTCACGGGAAGAAACGCCTTTGCCCAGTGCTGCGGAAGCGCCGGATGCGGGCCAGACCCCGGCCATATCGGAAAGCGATGCGGACAGCGCGCCGGAAAGCACGCCTGAAGCCGCGGCAAGCCCTGCCCTGCCTGAGATGCAAAGCCCCCAGGAAGCTGCCGGCGCGCCTGGCGAAACGCCAAAGGATGGCAGCGCGTCCAAAGGGCTGCTTTCTTCCATCACAGGGCTTTTCAAGCCGAAAACGCCCCAGTCCCCTGACCAGATCCCTTCCATAGCGGAAGCGCTGCATTCAACCACAGGCGAACCGCAGCCCATGCCGAAGGCAGCGCCGCAGGGCACCCTGGAAAAGGCTGAAAAGCTCCCCGACATCCGCCTGCAAAGCACGGAAAGCCAGGCAGCGGATGCAGCTCTGCTTCAGGAACATCAGCCCGGAGCGGCAGGAGCCGGACAGGCGGCTGAGCCCCAGGCTGAGCCTTCTTCCCCCGTCCAGAAAAAAGGCGGAACGGGCGCCCCGCTTCCTGAAGAAAACGACGAGGCTGACAGTGACATTTCCCCCCTGCTTCAGCGCCTGGCGGAGCAGAAAGAGGCGCTTCAGAGTGCCTCCCGCGCCAACGATGTGCCCGCCATCCGCGCCGCGGCTTCTGACATGGCGCAGACGGCAGACGAGCTGAAGCTGCCAAGCCTCGCGGACATTGCCAAGTGCATCGCCATGGAAGAGGAAACGCCTGATACGGGGCTGATAGAATCCGCCATCGAAACGGCGCAGCAGGCCCTGAACTGACGATCGCTCACTAAACAAGAACAGGGCGTCCGCCTTAATGGCAGACGCCCTGTTTTTTTGCTTTATGCCGCTGCGAGCCTGCAGCGCTTTCCCGCATCATTCCCGGGCAGGTAGGGAACGCCCCCCGTTATAAGGAGCGGCGGGCAGCTTCCAGAGTGCGCGCAAAATCCTCTTCAGTATGGGCAAAAGAGACCATCGCGGTTTCAAAGGCAGAGGGGGCAATGAAAATGCCGTTTTCCCTCATTTTACGGAAGAACGCCGCGTACGCCTCCGCATCGCACTTCTTCACATCGGCAAAATTTTTGATCTCGCCATCCGTAAAGAAAATCGTGAACATGGATGCGAGGCGGTGGATTTTTACGGCGACGCCCTTCTCGCGGAAGATATCTTCCAGATCACGCGAAAAGCGCTCCACCCTCGCCTCAAGCGCGGCGTAATCGCTCTTTTTGAGCAGGGACAGGGTGGCCAGCCCGGCGGCCATGGCCAGCGGGTTCCCGGAGAGCGTGCCGGCCTGGTACACATCGCCGGAAGGCGAAATGCGGCGCATGTATTCAGCCTTGCCGCCGTAGGCGCCAACAGGCAGGCCGCCGCCGATAATCTTACCCAGGGTTGTCAGGTCAGGCTCAATGCCGCAGCGGGTCTGCATCCCGCCATAGGCCGCGCGGAAGCCTGTGATGACCTCGTCAAAAATCAGGAGGCTGCCATTGGCCGTGCAGAGCCTGCGCAGCCCTTCCAAAAAGCCTTCGGCAGGAGGCACCAGGCCCATGTTGCCGGCCGCCGGCTCCACAATGACCGCCGCGATTTCCCCGGCATACTTCCCGAACAGCTCTTCCACGCCCTCAAGCTCGTTATAGGGAGCCAGCAGGGTATCCTGCACGGTGCATTCCGGCACGCCGGGCGTGCCGGGGATGGAAAGCGTGGCCACGCCTGAACCTGCGCTTGCCAGGAAAGGATCCGCATGCCCATGGTAGCAGCCGATGAACTTGATGACCTTGTCCCTGCCGGTGACGCCGCGGGCCAGGCGCAGGGCGCTCATGGTCGCTTCCGTGCCGGAATTGACCATGCGCACCATTTCCATGGCCGGGAAGGCGTCCACGATCATGCGGGCCAGCTCAACTTCCGCAGGGCAGGGAGCGCCATAGCTTGTGCCCAGCGGAGCCGCCTCAACAATGGCCCTGGTCACTTCAGGATGGGCATGTCCAAGGAGCATGGGGCCCCAGGACTCCACAAAATCCACCATTTCCGCGCCGTCAACCGTTGTGATATGGCCGCCTTTGGCCGAGGCGATAAACAGGGGGTCGCAGCCAACATTCAGGCAGGCGCGGACAGGGCTGTTAACCCCGCCGGGAATGAGTTTTTTTGCTTCAGCAAACCATGTCTGTGATGATTTCATGCTTCACATCCTTATTATTCGGGCTTTTCCCGCTCCGGGAACAGGTGCGGAAACGGCTTATCAGCCCTGCAGAAAATGCTTTTGGGAATGCCTGCTAAAAATAGGCCATGGATGTCTTCTTGAGCTCTTTCAGGCTCTTCAGCATGGCGCATTCCCCCATTTCAGGGATGGCGCGCAGCTCCTCAACCGTGCGGAGGCATTCTTCCTCCGACCGTCCATGGACCATTGTGTACAGGGTGTACGGCCAGTCTTCCGCTGTTGTGGGGCGGAAATAGCAGTGCGAAACGCAGGGATGGCGCGCCGCCGCCCCGCCCGCGGCATCCGCGTTTTCCTCGCTGACCTTCCAGGCCACCATCACATTGTGCGTCCACGCCGTCTTTTGGTGGCGCAGGGTCACGCCAAAACGCCTGATGGCCCCGGATTCCTTCAGCCGCGCCAACAAGCCAATGACCTCCTCCTCCGTCATGCCGGCTTCGCGGGCGATATCGGCATACGGCGTTTCACTGTCCGGAAGGTCTTTCTGCACAATGCGGAGCACACGCAGCTCCGCTTCGGAAAAGGTCTGGGCCATAAAAAATCTCCTGCGAGGGTAAACACAGTGCCTACAATATGAAAAACAGTCCGGGGATGCCTGCTACAGCACCAGCCAGCGCATGATGAGCATGGAAAGCAGGGCGTTAAGCAGCCCTATCAGCATCAGCATCTTATAGTGGCGGGAGTTTATGCCGGCAACGGAAAGGATGCGCCCCACATACTGGAGCTGCGCACCCATAAGGAAAATGGCCGGGATGAGAATGCTTACGTGCGTGCCGTTCAGCGTGCCGTGCGTATAGAGGCCGGCTGCTGCGCCAACGCCCCCGCCGGCGGAGAGCCAGGCCGTCAGGAGCACGGTGACCGCCTCGCCGGGCAGGCCGAAAAAGCCCATCAATGGCCCGAAAACCTTCCCCAGCACCTCCAGCAGCCCAATCTTGTTCAGGATCTGGATCAGGGCGAAAGCCATGACCATGTTGGGGAGGAGCTGCATGGTGCCCAGCGTCCACCCGCTGCGCATGCCTTCCACAAAGGTCCCGTACATGCTTTTGCGGCTCATTCTGCGGCTCCCTGCTTCCTGGCTGCCGCCAGATACAGATACAGCCGCATAACATTGCACCCCAGGACCTTGCACAGCAGAATCACGCCCAGCGGCTTGATATAGGGGACGGAAAGGAAGGGGAAGAGGGCCAGCCCCTGCGTGAGGTAATTGATGATGGTGCCGCCGGAGGAAAACTGGAACGCGCCAAAGATGCTGCTCTCATCATCCGTCAGCAAATGCTTTTCCCTGAGCTGGCGCGTCATGACGGCGCCGGCGTCGGAGCTCTGCAGGCTGCCGATCAGGGCCAGGCCAACCACCCCGGGCAAGCCAAGGATGGGCCGCAGAAAGGGCGTGAGCATGCGCTGCGCCGCATGGAGCGCGCCCTCCCGCTCCGCCACAGCCACAACGCCAAGGGCCAGCATGATGCCGGGAATCAGGGACAGCGCGAAAAGAAAGCCATACCTGGCGCCAAAGCCTCCCTTGCCCACAAAGGTCACATTGCCGATTTTGCCGAACTGCCCGTTCACCGCGTTGAAATCCATAAAGCCAAGCCAGCTCGCGCTGTCGGCAAACCATCCGGAAAAAAAGAGGATCACCAGCACCAGGGCGACATACGCGCGCAGAGGCACAGGCCCGTTTTCCGGCGTCAGGTTATCAAGAGGCATGAAGAACTCCTGCAAAAAGCTTGTGCGCCCTGTTTCAGTCCGGCAATGCGCCGGCTCCGCCTGCCTTTGCCAGCTCTCCGGCCAGGCGGCGGGCGCCGGCCCTGTCCGGCTTGCCGGACCCGGTGCGGGGAAGGGAAGGAACGGTAAAAACGCGCTTGGGGCAGGCATACGGATGCAGCACCCTGCGGCAGGCAGCCAGGCAGCCCTCCCCGCCGCGTCCCTCGCGCAGCATCACAACCATTTCGCCATACTGCGCGTCAGGCACGGAGGTGATGAAAAAGGCGCCTTCAATGTGCGGCGCAAGCGCGGCTTCCACCGCCTCAATCTGCACTTTTACGCCGCCGCTGTTGATCACGTTGTCCTTGCGGCCAAGGATGCGGAAACGGCCGGCGGCATCCAGCTCCGCAAGGTCGTTGGTCATGAGCTCGCCCTCGCAGACCGCCGGCGCCAAAATGCACAGGGCGCCATCCTCCGCAAGCCGCACGGAAACCCCGGAAAACGGCGTGTACCACTCCGAAGCCTCCGGCCCGTTCAGCCGGCGCAGCGCGATGTGCGAGAGGGTCTCCGTCATGCCGTAGGTGGACCACACGGCGTTGGGGAAAACGCGGAGGCTTTCAGCCAGCGGGCCATTGACCGCCCCGCCGCCGATAATCAGGTGCCGGACCTTTTTCAGCGTTTCCGCCTCTTCAGGCACCTCAAGAGTGGTGTACACCTGGGCAGGCGTCATGGCGGCAAAGGCCAGGGACTCCGCCATCCCGCGCAGGGGGTGGCTGGAAGGCTGGACGCAGCGCAGGTCAAGCCCGCGCTCCAGCGCCCGCACCACAACCATTTTCGCGCCGATATACTTGAGGGGCATGCACAGGAGGGCGCTGTCCCCCTCCTTCAGGCCCAGGAAATCACAGGTCAGCCCGGCGCTTGCCCGCATCCTCGCCTTGGGCGCCATAAAGCGCTTGGGTGCGCCTGTTGAGCCGGAGGTCTGCACAGGCACAGACTCAGACGGCGAAAACCAGTCTGCAAGGAACTGCGCGAGGTCCGCAAGCTCAGGGCGGCCCTCTTCAGCCAGGCGCAGAAGGGCGCCGATATCTTCCGGGCCATATTTGCGCCCGTCAAGGCAAAGAAACGAGTGCTGCATCAGATGAAAGAAAAGCGTGTCCGCAGAAGAGCCGGCTGCGCGAAGCCCCGCCAGGCGCCAAAAAGGCGGCGGGAGAGGCATTCCCAAAGCGCATCCGGCACCATATCCATCAGGAAGGCAAACGCCGGCCTAGGGGAACTTGGGGTACTGCGCGAAATCCGGGCGGCGCTTTTCAAGAAAAGCCTTGCCCCCTTCCTGGGCCTCTTCAGTAAGGTAGTAGAGGAGGGTCGCGTCACCGGCCAGCTCCTGGATGCCGGCCTGGCCATCCAGCTCCGCATTGAGGCCCGCCTTGATCATGCGCATGGCCATGGGGCTGTGCTGCATCATGGTCTTCGCCCAGTCCACAACTTCATCCTCAAGCTGGTCAAAGGGCACGACCTTGTTGACAAGCCCCATTTCCAGCGCTTCCTGCGCCGAATACTGGCGGCAGAGGAACCAGATTTCACGCGCCTTTTTCTGGCCGACGATGCGCGCGAGGTAGGACGCGCCAAAGCCTGCGTCAAAGCTGCCGACGCGCGGCCCCGTCTGCCCAAAAATGGCGTTCTCAGAGGCAATGGACAGGTCGCAGACAACATGCAGCACATGGCCGCCGCCAATGGCATAGCCATTGACCATGGCGATCACGGGCTTGGGAATGGAGCGGATCTGCTTCTGCACATCCAGCACGTTCAGGCGCGGCACGCCATCCTGGCCAACATAGCCGCCATGGCCCTTCACGTGCATGTCGCCGCCGCTGCAGAAGGCCTTGTCGCCGGCGCCGGTCAGCACAACCACGGCCACGTTCTGGTCTTCCCGGCAGCGGTTCAGAGCATCGCTGATTTCCGCCACCGTTGTCGGCGTAAAGGCGTTGCGCCAGCGGGGCCTGTTGATGGTGATTTTGGCGATGCCTTCAAAAAATTCAAACAGGATTTCGCTGTACTCACGAATTGGCTTCCATTCCCTCTGCGCCATGATGCGTTCCGCCCCTTTTAATATAGTTGACAACACGGCTGGTCGAGACCAGCCTGCCCTGCTCATCAAAAATCTCTATGTTCCAGACATGCAGGCCGCGGCCGCGCACAAGGACTGTGCCGCGCGCCGTAATCCAGGCGCCTTCGGGGACAGGCAGCAGATGGTTGCCGCTGACCTGCACGCCAAAGGGAAATTCCCCGCTGGCGCATAGGCCCAGCGAGCCATACCCCGCCAGCGTTTCAGCCAGGGCAAGGGAAACGCCCCCGCTCAAAAAGCCCATGGGCTGGCACAATTTGCGCTCCACCTTCAGCCGGGCGGCAGCGCTCCCCGCCGGCGCCGGCAAAAATTCCACGCCCATCAGCCCGGAAAAGGTTTCGGACTCAGGGATGAGCTGGCCTGTTCTTTCCATATTCCGCCTCCCTGGCAAGGCTTTTCCCCAAAAGCGGCGGGAAAGCCTGCGCCTGGCAGCCATGCTGCAGGCAAGCCAGCCTTTCCGGCCCTGCAAAAACCCAAAAACGCGTCCTGCCGCGCCCTGCTTTTGCGCGCTAAAAACCGTATGCGGCTTTACCTAGGGTAAAAACAGAGCCCTGTCAATTTGCCCTAAGAACTGAACGCCCCGCCGCCGGCCCCAGCCAAGATCAATGCCGCTCCCTGTCCAGCACGCGGCAGCCCACGGCTTCGGCCAGGTGGCGCAGGGAAAGCGACTCCGCGCCCTCCATATCCGCAATGGTGCGGCTGATGCGCAGGATCCTGGTATATGCCCGAGCCGATAGGGAAAGCGAGCGGACGGCCTCCCGCAGGAAAGCGCGGCCCTCGGCATCCGGCTCGCAGCATTCGGCAAGGAGGCGCCCGTTGAGGTCGGCGTTGGTGCGGCAGCCGGGGATGCCCCTGTAGCGGGCGGACTGGACGGCCCTTGCGGCGGTGATGCGTGCGCGCATGGCGGCGGAATCCGTGCCTGTTTTCCGGCTCTGGAGGTCTTCATAGGGGACGGCAGGCACATGGATGTGCAGGTCTATCCTGTCCAGAAGCGGCCCGGAAATTTTGCTCCTGTAGCGCTGGATCTGCTGCGGCGTGCAGGTGCAGGCATGGCCGGGATCCCCCAGGTAGCCGCAGGGGCAGGGATTCATGGCTGCCACAAGCATGCAGTCCGCCGGAAAAACCACGGTCTGCGCCGCGCGGGAGACCGTGACCTCCCCGGTTTCCAAAGGCTGGCGCAGCACCTCCAGCGTGCCGCGCGGGTATTCCGGCAGCTCATCCAGGAAAAGCACGCCGCGGTGCGCCAGGGAAACAGCCCCAGGTCTGGGGTGCGTGCCTCCGCCGACCAGGGACACCTCTGACGCCGTGGGGTGCTGCTCCAGGAAAGGCCGGACCGTCACAAGCCCCTTGCCCTCCAGCTTGCCGGCCACGCTGTAAATTTTGGTCACCTCCAGCGCCTCCTCAAAGGCGAGGGGCGGCAATACCGAGGGGATGCGGCGGGCAAGCATGCTCTTGCCGCTACCGGGAGGCCCGATAAAGAGCAGGTTGTGCCCGCCGGCAGCCGCGATTTCTATGGCCCGCTTGGCGTGCTCCTGCCCTTTGACATCGGCATAATCCATGGCATACGGCGCGCTTTCCAGCTTTGGGGCGGCAAACGGCACGGGGGAGGCTTCGAGCGTGCCGCCAAGGAAGGCGACGGCGTCGCCCAGGCTCTGCATGGCAAAGACCTGGAGCCCCTCCACCATGGACGCCTCGGCCGCGTTCTCCGGGGAGACGATCATGCCCCTCGCCCCCTCGCTGCGCGCAAGCATGGCCAGCGGCAGGATGCCCGGGATGGGCTTGATGGCGCCTGTGAGCGAAAGCTCACCTGCCAGGAGCCAGCCTTCCCCGCGCTCAGGGGGCAGGACCCCGGCGGACATGAGCAGGGCCACTGCCAGCGGCAAATCATAGGCGCTGCCTTCCTTGCGGCGGTCAGCCGGGGCCAGGTTGACGGTAATGCGGCTTGGAGGCAGCTTAAATCCCGCTGCCCGCAGCGCGCCGAACACCCGCTCGCGCGCCTCCCGCACAGCCCCTTCCGCCAGGCCGACCAATACAAAGGCCGGCAGGCCCTGCCGCACCACATCCACTTCCAGGTCGACCCTGAAGGCGTCTACGCCCTGGAGCCCTCCGCACCATAGCCTTGCTACCATCTTCTGCCCTCAATGCTCCGCTGTTTTGCACCCGAACCTGATAAACGCCCAGCCGTTTCCCAAACGCCGCACCAAATGCCTTGCTCTCCCCGCCTCTGCCGTGTCCGGAAGCCTCAGCGCTGCAGCAGGATGCCCCTGAACGGGCGCAGCCTCGCGCGCGAATAGGTCCCGCGGCTGACGATGAAGCGCTGCAGGTTCGGCAGGGACTGGATGGGGGACAGGTCCTTTACGCCGGAACAGCGCGTCATTTCAAGGTGCTCCAGTCCGCGCAGGCCGCGGAGGGATTCCCCGCCCTCCAGGTCAAGCCCCGTAAGCTGCAGCCGTGTCAGGCGGGGCAGCGTTGCGGCAAAGCCCAGGTCCACGCTGTTCCCCGGGAGACTCACGACCTTATTGAGCACAAGCTCGCGCAGCGAGGGGAGCGAGCCAATGGCGCGTTCATTAAAAAATTCAACGCCCTCCAGCTTCAGGACCCGCAGCGACTCCATGCCGGAAAGGAAACGCAGGTCGCCGACGGGGCGGCGCATGTTCCTGAGCCTGAGCGTCTCCAGGCGGGAGAGCCTGCCCAGGGGGGAGAAATCCGCTGCCGTTTCCTCATACAGGAA
>JAGADT010000131.1 GCA_017613475.1 Desulfovibrionaceae bacterium
AAAGGGCGGCTGCTCAGCGCCCCAAGGGGCAGCAACGGCTTTGGCTACGACCCTGTCTTTTACATTCCGGAACTGGGGCGGACTGTGGCGGAGCTCAGCCGCGAAGAAAAAATGGCCATGAGCCACAGGTCCCTGGCATTGAAGGGGCTTATGCGCCTGTGGCCGGAATTCTGGCAAAGGGCAAACGGCTAAAGGCCGCCCCCCGGCTCCTCTTCCCCTTGAGGGGCATAGCCCGGCGTTTTGGCCAGCTGCCAGCGCTCCAGGGCCCGGTAGAGATTTTTGCGGCGCATTTTGTCCGTGCCATGCAGGGCGCGGACTTTTTCTGTGAATTCCTGGCGCTTGGTATGCCCGGCCGAAGGGCAGGGGTTGCTCCATATCTGCAGGCCCCAGCCTTTGGCCGCGCGGATAATCGTGGCCTTATCCACCAGCAGCATCGGGCGGATAACGGTCAGCTCCCCGCGGAAAAAGGCGTCCTTGATGGAAAGGCCCTCAATCCGCCCGTTCTGGACCATGTTCATGAAAAACGTTGCCGCCAGGTCATCCGCGTTGTGCCCAAAGGCCAAATGCGTCAGATGATACTGGCGGCAAAGTTCAAAAAGGCGCGTGCGCCGCAGCATGGCGCAGTAAAAGCAGGGGGAATTCTTCCGGTTCGCCTCGGAATGGGCCAGCGGGCCGTGGTTCGTGCACTCGATGTGCCCGGGCAGGCCCGTCCGCGCCAGGTATTCCGTGAGGGGCGCGTGGTTCTGCGCGTCAAAGCCCGGATTCACGTGCAGGGCCATCAGGTCAAAATGGAAGGGCACGATGCGCTGCCTGCGCCGCAGGACTTCAAGGAGCGTCCAGCTGTCCACGCCGCCGGACACGGCCACGCCGACGCGGGCGCCCGGGTAGAGCATCCCCGTCTGGTGCATGACCTTGCCCACGGACTTGATGCAGGCCTGCTGCGCGTACGAAAGGGGCTCCCTGCCCATGCTTCTCCCCCTAAGGAATGATTTTTCCCCGCCGGGCTGCCCCAAGTCCGCGGGGATGCCGGACTCAGTTCTCCGGGGTCTCTTCGGCCTCAGGCGCAGCGCCGCTCTGGTAGCCCGTGTCGTCCCAGTCAATAAGGCGCCCCTGGAGCCAGAACACGGTGTCGATCTCGTCGCCCTTCTTCGGCACATAGCCGCCCTTGCAGATCTTCTGGGGCACGTAGAGCAGCAGTTTGAAGGGGTTGGGCGTATCCATGCCCAGCGCAATGCGCAGGATGTACACGGTCTTGCCGTCAAACGTCACTTCCTCCACGTCGTCAATGGGCGAACGCAGCTCGTAGTCGCCGGGGACCTGGCTGGGCTGGAGTATGCGCTGGCCGCGCAGGTCCACCTTGAGCTGGGGCACGTCGAGGCGGGATGAGCCGGGGTGCTTTTCAAGCCATTCGGCAGCGTGTTTCTCGTATTCAGGGCCTTCAGAGATGGTCAGCTCATCTAAGAGGGCGCGCCGGACGCCGTAGGCCATGCCCGAAAGCAAAAAGGTCTGGCGCACGCCGGGCGTAAGCTGGTCCTTATCGCGGAAGTAGAACTGCGTCAGGAAGAACAGGGGGGTCGCCCCCTCGTTGCGGCAGGCCCCCACATAGGCTGTGCCTCCGTTGTCCCAGGGGTGGACTTCTTCCACAGTCAGATCCTGCGGCTCGCCCTCAAGCAGGGGCAGCACGGTGACGGGATTGATTTTTCCGCCGGGCTTGCCCTGCACGGTGACCGCCGCCCTGACCGGGCACTCCCTGGGCCACGCCAGCACCGTAATTTCGTTTTCCGGCGTCTTGACCCCCCAGACCGGGCGGGTGCCGCCTTCTTCCACAATGCGGGGAATCAGGTTCATGGCCTCCTGTTCGGGATTGTCCAGGAGGGGGAACCACTTCTCGCCCAGCTGCTGATAGCGTCTGTTCATGTGCACGTCCTGTGGGGGCGATGCCCCTCGTATTATTCTCCAAAAGCCAGGGCTGTATAAAGCCTTTGGCTCTTATTCCAGTGAATAAAAGCGGTTTTGCCGCTGGCTCTCGCCAGTGGATAAAAGCGGCAGTGCCGCCGGCTTTGCCGCCGGCATGTTCCGCGAGTTATAGCCTGTCCATTTCCGCAAGGCAAGATGGAGGCAATCACCCCACATGGCAGGCGCCCCTGAAAACCTGGCATGGAAGAGGACAGGAAAGCGCCTGTGGACACCACATTGTTACGGGTTGATTATTCCATATTTACATAGTATGCAAGTGTGTTTTTTAAGGAATTTGGCACTTTCTGGCGGTTCTCTGCCGGGCAAGACGTATTCTTTGCGTTCCTGGCAACGAAAAATCAGCAAAGCGAAGGACGCGGGCAAAACAGGACCAAAGCACACAGCGCGGTTCCATGGGGAGGCAGAGACCATGCATTTGAGCAACGAACAACTGGAGAGATATTCCCGGCAAATCATCCTGAAGGAAATCGGCGCAAAGGGGCAGAAAAGGCTCCTGACTTCCAGGGTGCTGATCATCGGCGCGGGGGGCCTGGGCTCTCCCGCGGCGATGTATCTCGCAGCGGCGGGCGTCGGAACCATAGGCATAGCGGACGATGACGTGGTGGACCTCTCCAACCTGCAGCGCCAGATCATCCATGCAACACAGGATGTCGGCAGGGCCAAGGTGGATTCCGCAAGGGAACGCATCCTGGCCATCAACCCTGAGGTACAGGTTGAAACCTGGCCCGGCAGGGTAAGCAGCGGCAATATCCTGGACATGATCAGCGGATACGATTTCATCCTGGATGGAACGGACAATTTCCCCTCAAAATTCCTGATTAACGATGCCTGCGTCATGGCAGGAAAAGCTTTCAGCCATGCGGGGATCATCCGCTTCCAGGGGCAGCTGATGACGGTAGTGCCTGGCAAAAGCCCCTGCTACCGGTGCATATTCAGGGATATTCCTCCTCAGGACGCCGTCCCCTCCTGCAGGGAGGCAGGCGTTATCGGCTCGATGGCAGGCGTTATCGGCTCCCTGCAGGCAATGGAGGCTGTTAAATACCTCTGCGGAATAGGAGAGCTGCTTACAGGATGCCTCCTGACCTGCGACGCACTCGAAATGAATTTCCGCAAGGTCGAGCTGCCTGCACGTGGAAAAGGATGCGCCGTCTGCGCGGACGAGCCAGAAATCAGGGAACTTTCAGGCTATGAACAGCCGGCCTGCGGGCGGCCATGAAGATGGAAAGAGAGTCGATGATGAAACGCGCGGCAGGGGAACTATGGGCAGCCGCCGGGAAACAGGGAGGTGAGGCTGAAATGGGCGAAGAAACATACTCGGTAGATGAGACGGTGGATGTAACGGATGTGGTGTGCCCCGTGACCTTTGTCAAGGCATATTCCGCCCTGGAAGAAATGCGCGAAGGGCAGGTGCTGTGCGTGCGCATGAACGGGGACCAGACCGTTCAGGACGTGCCAGGCAGCCTAAAACAGGAAGGGCACCAGATTTTGAAGCTCTTCGACAATAACGACGGAACCTACAGCCTTATTGTCCGGAAAACCGGGGACTGAGGCGTTCATGACCTTTCCAGGAACTCAGGATGGGACAGGCCCTGCGCCTGTTTTCCGGAGTTGGACAGGCGGAAAACAGCGGCGTAAGCTTGGGCGGTGAAAAGGAGCAAAAATGATAGCAGCAGCAGTAAGCGGCGGGGTGGACAGCCTTTACGCACTGGCCTCCCTGCGCCTGAAGGGCGAGGATGTCCTGGCCCTGCACGGCATATTCCACGAAGGCAGCGTGCAGAGCCCGGCCATAGAAGGGCTCAGGCAAAACTGCGACCGCCTGGGCGTGCCCCTGCATGTGGCGGACCTGCGCGCAGCGTTCCGCGAGCGGGTGATGCGGCCCTTTGCCGAACGCTACGCCGCCTGCGAAACGCCCAACCCCTGCGCCATGTGCAACGCGCGCATCAAGTTCGGCCTCTTGTGGGACAAGGCGGAAGAGCTTGGCGCAGGGAGCCTTGCCACCGGCCATTACGCCCGCAGTGCTGCGCACCAGCGCTATGGCTGGGCCCTGGTGCCGCCGGCAGACCCCCGCAAGGACCAATCGTACTTCCTCTCCCTTGTGCCGGCAGAACGGCTGAAAAGGGCGCTCTTTCCGCTGGAAGGCGTCTGCAAGGATGAGGCAAGGGCCTTTGTGGCCAGCCATGGGCTTACCGTGCCCCTGCCGCGCGAAAGCCAGGAAATCTGCTTTGTGCCTGATGACGATTACCGGAGCTTTCTGGATGCGTTTGGGCTGGCATTGCCCGGCCCCGGCGATGTTGCGCTGGTCAATGAGGAGGGCGCCTGCCGCATTATTGGCCGCCACCAGGGGCTGTGGCGCTATACCGAGGGGCAGCGGCGCGGGCTTGGCATCGCCTTTACGGAACCCCTTTACGTGCTTGGCAAGGACAGGGCGAAAAACATGTTGCTGGTGGGCAGTGAAAAGCAGCTCAGGCAGCCCTGCTGCGAAGCCGGGGAAATCAACCTGCTGGTGGATCCCGCCCTGTGGCCCAAAGAGCTTTTTGTGCGCATCCGCTACCGGCAGAAATCCATGCCGGCCAGGGTTGAGCTCACTGAAGGGAATGCCATGCGCATTGCCTTTGACGAGCCGCAGCCCCTGGGGGCGCCGGGCCAGGTGGCGGCGGTATTTGACGCAGAGGGCGCGCTCCTTGCCGGCGGCATCCTGCGCTGGCGGACAGATATGCCATCACTGTGAGGAACGTGGAATCCGCTCTGGCAGGACAGACCGCGGCAAGGCTGCCCAGGTTGTTGATGCCTTCCTGGCGCAGATTACCCCTGCAAACCCTGGGACAAGTATGCTCAGGTCCCCTGCAGGGTGTTTCCATGGGGCTCCCGCATCCGGGACTCACAAGCGACAGCCTTGCTTCAGCCCCGGTCCCGCTCTCCGGGCAGGGTGAAGCCAAGCCCGCGAATGCGCGCCATATCCTCTGTCAGCTCGCTGCCGTTTGTCGTCAGGTAGTTGCCAACGATCGCGCCGTTGGCACCGGCGGTGAAGCAACGGTACTGGTCGCTGCCAAACTGCTGGCGCCCGCCGCACATGCGCAGCACTGCCCTGGGGTTGACCAGGCGAAAAACAGCCAGGGCGGTGAGCACCTCATCCAGGGGCAGCGGACGCATGTGCTCAAAGGGCGTGCCCGGAATCGGGGTGAGCACGTTGAAGGCAATGGACATGACCCCCAGCTCCCGCAGTTCCAGGGCCAGGTCGATGCGGTCAGCAATGCTTTCGCCCATGCCAATGATGCCGCCTGAACAGAGTGCAAGCCCGTGGGCCCGGGCGAGCTTCAGCGTGGCCGCCTTTTCTTCCCATGTATGCGTCGTGCAGACCTGGGGGAAATACCTTTGGCAGGCTTCCAGGTTGCAGTGGCAGCGCTTAAGCCCGGCTGCTATGAGGCGGGTGATGTGCTCCTCATTCAAAAGCCCGGCTGATGCGCACAAATAAAGGCGGGTTTCCCGTGCTATTTTGGAGAAAAGCCCCTCCAGGCTGGCCAGGGTCCGTTCCGTCAGGGTCCTGCCGCTGGTGACCAGGCCGATGCGCTCCACGCCGTGCGCTTCAAAATCACAGGCCATGCGCAATGCCTGCGCTTCATCGACAAATGGGTAGACGGGAGCGCCTGCTGCGTACCTGGCCGACTGGGCGCAGAACCGGCAGTCTTCCGTGCAGCCGCCGCTCTTGGCGTTGATAATGGCGCAGGCGTCGAAACGGTCGCCCATGAAATGGCGGCGGATGCCGTTGGCCAGGTCATACAGGGCCGCCTTGTCCGTATAGTCAGCCAGGGCCAGCGCGGTCTCCCTGCCAATATTGCGGCCGGCAAGCAGGGTTCTTTCAGTTTCGTCCAGCAGGGTGGGCATGCGCAGCCTCTTCCATGTTCGTTTCCAGTGCAGGGTTTCCGCCTTGCCTGACCAGGGATTCGTTCATGCTCCCCGTCCTGTAGCCCAGCAGATCCAGGGTGACAAACGTAAACCCGAGCCGCCGGAATTCCTGGCAGACGGCGCTGCGCGTCCCTTCCTCTGCCAGCCTGGCAATGTCTTCCCGGGGCACCTCGATTCTGGCAATGCCGCCGTGGACCCTGACGCGCCTCTGCGTGAATCCCCGATCAATGAGAAATTGCTCAGCGCGCTCGATCCTGTTCAGCTTTCCCACAGTGATTTCCTCCCCGTAGGGCAGCCTTGAGGCCAGGCAGGCTGAGGCGGGCTTGTCCCATGTCTGCAGGCCCAGGGACCTGGCAAGCAAACGGATATCGGCCTTGGCCAGACCAGCGTCCCTGAGCGGGCTATTTACCGAAAGTTCCGCAACAGCCCGCAGCCCTGGCCGGTAATCGCCAAGATCATCCACGTTGGAGCCTTCCGCCACATGCGCGATGCCGTTTTCCAGCGCAATGCGCCAGACCGCCATAAAAAGTCCGCGCTTGCAGAAGTAGCACCTGTCCGGCCCGTTGAGGCGGTATCCCTCCTCCTGCAGGGGGTTAAGCCTGCAGACGACATGCCGGATGCCGAACTTGCCGCAAACGGCTTTGGCCTCCTCCAGTTCCCGCTCGGGAACAGACGCGTCTGCGCCGGTAACGGCCAGCGCTTTCTCACCCAAAACGTTGTGCGCCACCACCGCAAGGAAGGTGGAATCCACGCCGCCGGAACAGGCCACCGCAAGGCTGCCCAGGCTCCTGATATTGGACTTAAGCAGGTCAAACTTCCTCTTCAATTCCGGAGGCAATTCGGGCAGGGACATGGGCTTCTCCTGATTTTCCATTGACTGTTATTCCGCTTTCATGGCGGCCACTTCGGGGATTTCCGCTTCAAAGCCTGCGCCGTGCCAGGGGCTGGCCGGATGCTGCAATGCCGCTTCCATCGTGCGTGACGTGTGCCCCACAGCGAGGGCAGGGGCGCCAGCCAGACCCATGACCGACATGATTCCGCCGGGGGAATCCGCCAAGACCTGAAGCTGGCCAAAATCAGCCGTTATAGGCCTCGAGAACCTTCTGCGTAAAATCCCCCCAGCCCAGGCGTTCCAGGGTTTTGGCAAAGCGCTCGCCTGGCTGGGCGTTCTGGGCGAAATATTCGATGGCGGCATCCGCTACGCGCCACAGGGTTTCATCATCCTCAATGAGAGGCAGCACTTCCGACCCCTTCTGAATGGAGTTGCCGAACGTGCCGCCAAAGGAAACAATGTAGCCACTTTTCCCCTGCCAGGCTTCTGTGGGACAGGAGGCGGCGCAGCGTCCGCAGTGGCTGCATTTTTCCGTGTCCAGGTGGATCGTTTCATCCCGCATCGAAATGGCGCCCCTGCGGCACGCTTTTTCACACACGCCGCAGAGGATGCATTTGTCCTTATCCCAGGAGATGTTCATGCCGCCTTTGATGCCCAGGTCGTTGCCTTCCGCCTTAAGGCAGTTGTTCTGGCAGCCTGTGACGCCGATCTTGAACTTGTGGGGCAGCTCCTTCCCGAAGTAGCGGCGGTCCAGCTCTGTGGCAACGTCCAGCGCGTCAATGCAGCCATGGGGACAGCACTTGCCGCCCTGGCAGGCCGTTACTGTGCGGACGCGGGGCCCGCATACCCCTGGCTGGACATTTCCTGCCGCAAGATCGTTCTTCATGTCCTCAATATCCTGCAGCCTGATGAAAGGGATTTCCACGCCCTGCCGTGAAGTGAGGTGTACGTAATCCTGCCCGTATTTTTGGGCCACGGCGGCAATGGTCCGCAGCTGCTCCGCCGTTACCGTCCCTCCCACCACACGCAGGCGGAGGGAAAAGGTGTCCTTCTG
>JAGADT010000132.1 GCA_017613475.1 Desulfovibrionaceae bacterium
CACCCGGCCGCCGGCACCGACCACCTCGCCCTCATGCGCCACCAGATACTGCACCCGGCCCTCCCGGGGCGATGTGAGTTCCGCATCCTTCAGATCGGCACGGACCCGTTCCACCGCCGCCTGGGCCGCGGTGACATTCGACTCGGCTCCGACAACCTCGGAACGGGCGGTGGCAATGGCGGCATCCGAAGCCTTGACCTGCGCCTCGGCGGCGCGCACCGCCGCTTCGTATGTTAAGACCCGCGCCCTGTCGTCATCCGCTTCCTGCTGCGGGGCTGCTCCATTTTTGGCAAGGATCGTGGTGCGCTGCGAACGCTTGCGGTAGGTGCCCAGCTCTGCCTGCCGCTGGCTGACTAGTGCGACGTTGGCCATTTTTTCGCTTTCGCGCTGGGCCAGGCGGCTGCGGGCAATAATCACGTTATTGCGCGCCTGCTCAAGCTGGGCCTGCAGCTCACGCAGATGCGCCTCTTGCTCGTCCGTGTCCATGTGGGCGACCACCTGTCCGGCCCGAATAAAGTCGCCTTCATTCACCAGGAGGCTCTTGATGCGCCCCGCCCGCTTGGCAGCCACATCGATTTCCGTGGCCTCGATCCGGCCGTTGCCAGAAACAATGTTGCCGGTATCGCTGTGCTTCTGCTGATAAAACTTCCAGCCTGCTGCAGCCCCCGCCACAACCAGCGCCAGCAGCGCTATTGTGATTTTCTTTTTCATAGCCATACGTTTCAGCTTTCCCTTTTTCTGAAAAAACAGGCTTTTTAAGCCAGATAAATGAAGCGGATTTTAGAGATCGCAACCGCCGCCCAGTGCCGCATAGAGCAGGACCTGGCTGGTCAGCTTGGCCAGCCTCACAGCTACCAGGTTCTGCTGGGCCGCGTAGAGGGAGCGCTGCGCGTCCAGCACGCCCAGATAGCTGTCTGCCCCTAGCCTGTAGCGGAGGTCATAAAGCTTGTAGGTGCGTTCGGAGGCTGCCACCAGGGCTGTCTGCGCTTTGAGCTGCGTGTCCATCGTGCCGCGGGCTGCCAGCGTGTCCGCCACTTCCCTGAATGCCGACTGAACGGTTTTTTCGTATTGGGTCACCGCGATTTTTTGCTGCGCTTTGCTGGCTTTCAGCGCGTACCATGTGCGTGGATCCAAAACCGGCAGGCTTGCCTGCGGTGCCAGGTTCCACGCGCTGTGGCCATTTTTGAAGAGTCCGGAAAGTTCCTCGCTTGCGCGCCCGACGGTAGCCGTCAGCGATATCCGCGGGAAAAAAGCCGCCCTGGCCACGCCGATGTAGGCATTGGCGGCTTTCAGCTGATGTTCCGCGCGCAAAATGTCGGGGCGGTTGAACAGCACTTCCGAGGAAAGGCCTGCCGCGACTTCCCGCAGCGGTTTGACCTCGCCCAGATCGGCAGGCAGCAGTTCTTCGCCCACAGTCGTGCCCGCCAGCAGGTCAAGGGCATTCTTATCCTGCGCAGCCAAACGCAAATAAAGTGCCTCATTCACGCGAGCGGTGTCAACCTGGGTCTGCACCTGCCGCAGGTCCAGCTCCGAGGCGATGCCAACCTCGTAGCGCTGGCGGATCATGTCGCAGGTGGCTTTCTGGGCCACCAGGGTGGAGCGGGCCAGCTTGAGGTTCTCCCTGTCCGCCGCCAGTGTCAGCCAGGTGTTGGCAACGCTGGAAATAAGCGAGATCTGTGCGGCGCGCCGCCCTTCCTCGCTGGCCAGATATTCTTCTAGCGCCTCATCCTTCAGGCTGGCAAGCCGTCCGAAGAAGTCTATTTCCCAGGAAAGCAGCCCCAGATTAACGCTGTAGCTTTCAGAAATCCGGCTCCGGCCGGAAGGGCTGATATCCGCGGGCACGCGCTGGCGGGAACCTGCGGCATTGGCGTCCACTGCCGGAAGCATTTCGCTGCGCTGGATGCCGTACAGGGCGCGTGCCTGCTCCACATTCAGCACCGCCCCGCGCAGATCGCGGTTGTTTTCCAGCGCCAGGGCGATCACTTTTATCAGCTTTTCATCGCCGAAGAACTGCCGCCAGGTCAGCTCCTCCACCCGTGGCGCGCCTGAAATATCCCTGCGGTAGGCCTCCCCCTGGGGAAATTCCGCCTCTACCGGCGCATCCGGCCGTACATACTTGGGGGCCATGGAGCACCCTGCCAGCAGCGCGGCACTCAGCAGGGCTGCACTCACCAGCCCTGCCTTACCTGTATTTGCCATACAGCACCTCATTTCAAAACATTCATCCGTTCATTGAAGCTTTTTCTCTAAAAAAGGAAGGAAACGGAACAGGGAGATCGCGCAGGAAAAAGTATTTTCTGTCCCAACGTTGCTTGTTTTTAAGCTATTGATTCAGGCAGAACTTCTGCATTTACGGCAGAAGAAATTCATGATCCTTATAATTCCGCAGCCTGTCAGCTTTACGCGTTGAGCTGTCCAGCAATAGCGGAAGCGTATATTTTGCAGAAAGCGTCCGCGGGGCAGGGACCCTTTGGACGCTTTCTGATTTAGGGGCGCCTGGCGGCAGGGGCGGCGGGAACCGTGCCCTGCTGCTGCGTGTACGGTGCCATGCCCGGCCTTGGATGGGGCTTTCGCGGAACCGTCATGCAGACGACAACGGAGAAGATCAAGAGGACGAGGAGGGCAATGCGGACGCAGGGCTTTTTGAGATAGGTGAGAAGCGGCTTGCCGTTCAGCACGCAGTGCGCGAGGCATGCTGCGCCAAAGACGATGCTGTCCCATTCATGGATGGTTTTGATGTAGAAGTTCTTGATGTTGAAAAACAGCAGGACGCCTGTAATAAGGCAGGCAAGCCCAAAGGCGATGAGCAGGGAGTTGACGGTGGACCTTGTGTTCATGGTAGCTCCTTGGAAGCGTTTCAGATAGTTGTGGTATGCAGAGCTGGCAGCCTGGCTTATAGCCAGGTAATTTCCGTCGGCTTGCGCAGGGGCAGGCGGGCGTAGCCGAAGGCCGGGTAGCCGACCATCAGCCCCGCGTACAGTTCGTGCCCCTCAGGGAGATGCAGGTCCAGCGGGTTGGCTGGCGCCTTGTGCATGGCCGCGTCAATCACGTTGCCGCGCCAGCTGCGCCCGCCGCCGATTTTATTCAGGGGGAGCTGGTCCTGGTGGTTCATCAGCGCGGCGTTGATCAGCATGCCGCACCAGCAGGTGCCAAGCCCAAGGCTGTGGAGTGCCAGCTCCATGTAGGTAACGGCAATGGCGCAGTCTGTTTCGGCCCAGCGCCACGGTTCGCAGTGCGCCAGCACAAGGCAGGGGGCGCCTCGGAAAATGGGGTCATTGCCCTTTTCCACGGATTTTTCAATGCCGGCGTAATTGGGCTTGCGGCTGGCTTCAAGGATGCGCGCTGTCTGCTTAATCAGCGGCAGCAGCTTTTCGCGCCCGTTGATAACCGTCCAGCAGACTTCCCGCACATGGCGGGCCGTGGGCGCGTTGGCCGCGAGGTCCATGGCTTCTTCAAGCAGTTCCCTGGCGACGGGCCTGGGTTCGTAAGCCCGCACGGAGCGGCGGCCACGAAACAGCATTTCGCGCTGCGTGTCGTTAAAGGGAGCGGAGGTGACTGGCGTGAGCGTGGCGGGATCGATGCCGTCCGCTGTAATGGCCCCGGCGGGACAGACTGCCGCACACTGCCCGCAGTGGATGCAGGATTTGAGGCGCTCCTCCTGGATTTTGGGTGAGCCGTCTTCGCTGGAGCGGAAAACCCGGGCCACGCAGACGGGTTCGCAGTGCCCGCAGCGCTGGCAGAGATTCATATCGATTTGAATGCTCATGGTATGTCCTCCATGGGATGGGATGCGTTTTTGTGTTTGCCGTATGCCGGACGCCTGGGGATTCAGGGGCGGAAACGCCGCAGAAGAGATCTAGACAATAAGGCTGGACTGCAGTTTGCGTGTGCCGAGGCAGAAGCCAGCCGCCGGGCAGAAGCCGCAGTGGGCACCCTCGCGGGGCATGAAGACCTGCCTTTCCATAAGCGCCTTGGCCGTGACGCGCACGAGGTTTGGCATAAGCTCTTCTACAGCGAGAGATTGCAGTTCCTGCGGATCCTTTTCGGTAAAAAGCGGTTTTTCTTCGCCGTTCAGGGCCAATTCCACATAGGCGGCGTTATCGCCCTGCCCTGAATTTTTGCGGAGCAGGTACAGGTAGGCGGGGAGCTGGATGGAAGGCAGCTCCTCTGCGAGGTCGCTTAGCAGGTCGTGTTCTTCCGCCGCTTCGCGGAGGCTTCCGGGAGTTTCCAGAGCCTCCCTGATGCGTTCATGCAGGCTGCTTTCCCAAAAGCTTGGGGGGATGTCCGGCACCTTGCCTGTCTTGTAATCCAGGATGATTGTTTGCCCTTCGCGCTGGTCAACCCTGTCCAGCCTGCCGCGGAGTGTGAGGCGCTTTCCGGGGAGGTCTATCGCTGACACAAGCTGAGATTCCAGGGAAAGGATGCGCGTTTCCTCAGGTTGGTGACTTAGGAACCGCTCCAGGCGTTCAGGCCCGGCAACGTCGAGCAGGACGGCGCTTTCCGGCGGAAGGCTCTGTGCAAGCCCGCTCTCTTCAAGACGTTTCCTGAAAAGAGCCGCAAGCGCCTCAGGGGAGAGGTCGCTGCGTTTGACGCTGCGCCCGAGCCATGGCCTGTAAAATTCCTGCAGGACGTTGTGGAACAGTTCTCCAACGCCCGGGGCGTCGTCTCC
>JAGADT010000005.1 GCA_017613475.1 Desulfovibrionaceae bacterium
GGACGCCGTCCTGCAGATCCCGAGCGCCATCATCTCCGTGCTGGTCACGATCATCTCCATCGTATTCATCACCGTGGATTACGAGCGGATCCGCGATTTCGTGCTCCGCCAGTTCCAGGATGACGAGGGCAACGTGGATGTGGACGAAGCCGTCAGCTTCATTTCCCAGCGCATCCCCAAAAGCGACGACTGGAAGGCCATCCAGAGCCGGCTCATCAATAACGGCGAAAAAGTCAAAATCCTGGCGAAAATCATTGTTTCCATCAACATCGCCACTGGCGAATGGTCCTTTTCCCTGCCAGATTTCGGCCTGAGCCCCAAGAACACCATCATTGAAGACGACGTGTGGAAGGCCTACGGCAAGGAACTCCTCAAGGCGGAAGAAAACTGGGGCATCATCGAGCTTGCCTACAAGTACCCGGACGAAGAGCAAAAGCAGAAGGGCAAAATACGGCTGCTGAGCTACGCGGATTTCTGTCCCTACGATGTGGACGTGGAGGAATTCAAGGCCGCGCGGACGAACTTCAGCCTTGAAGAATGGGTAGACATCATCCTTTCCGCCGTGGATTACAACCCCAAAGGCTACAGGAGCGCCACAGAAAAGCTTACGGCCATCAAGCGCCTGCTGCCCTTTGTGGAAAAGCGGCTGAACATGCTTGAACTCGCCCCCGGCGGCACGGGAAAATCCTACCTTTTCGGCCAGATCAGCCGCTTTGGCTGGATCATTTCCGGCAACGTCAGCCGGGCCAAGCTCATTTACGACAAGAGCAGGAAAACAGACGGCGCCATTTCCACGCACGATTTCGTTGCCCTGGATGAAATCCGCGAAGCCAATTACATGCGGGATAAGGAGGTGCAGTCCGCCCTGCAGAGCGTTATGGAAAACGGCAGCTACCGCGCTGACGACGGGCACGAAGTCAACGTGGACGGCGGCATCGTCTTCCTGGGGAACATCAAGTCAGACGTCATGAACGAGCATGTTAACATGCTCCAGGAACTCCCCCTGCCCTTCCACCAGCCGCAGTTCCTGGACAGGATCCACGGCTTTATCAAGGGCTGGGAACTGCCGCGCATCAATGAAGACATGAAGGCCGCCGGCTGGGCGCTGAATACGGAGTATTTTGCCTCAATCATGCACGAGCTTAGGGAAGACCCCGTGTACCGCTCCATTGTGGATGCGCTGATCTGCGTTCCCAATAAGGCGGATACCCGCGATACAGAAGCCGTCAAGCGCCTCTGCACCGCCTACCTCAAGCTGCTTTTCCCCCATGCCGCCAGCGTGCATGACATTAAGCCTGAGGATTTCAGCCGCTACTGCCTCATCCCGGCCATGGAAATGCGCTCCATCATCCGCATGCAGATCTGCATGGCCGACAACAGCGTAAAAAACAGGTCCATACCGGATTTCAGGGTCAACGTGTTCGACGCCCTGCCTGCGGCCAAATAAAAGCGCCCTGCACGCCTTCACCCCAGCCGCCAGGCTTTCAACGGAGCCAAGCCATGCCCCAGCAGCATTCCTGCTCATTCTGCGGCAAAACGCCGCTCAGCAAAAACGAAATCGGCATTACCAAAAAGCTCTACGGCGCAAAGCCCAGGAATTTTTTCTGCATCGAATGCCTGGCCCGGCACCTTGAAATCAGCACGCAGGATGTCCTGGATACCATCGAGGACTACAAGGCGGAAGGGTGCAAGATGTTTGAATAGGCCGCAGGCGGCGGTGGACAACGCATAAAGCAAGCCCCTTTGTTGCTTCAAAGGGGCTTTTGCATCTGTGCGGGGAAACCGCCTTCAGGCTTCCCGCCTTTATCCTTACATCCCTGCCAGCTTGCGCCTGATCTTGCGCAGGGTTTCTTTAACTCCGTTTTCACGGAGGGAACGCAGGGTTTTGCCTGCCAGGGCAAAGAGCCCTGAGGACTGCGGGACGCTGCCCCTGCCACTAAGCCCCGTTTTATAAAACGCAAAAGCCTCAGACCACATCAGGGCTGAGAGGCGCTGCCCTTCCGTTATCGGCGCGCTGCCCTGCTTATTGGCAAGCTCCTCAATGAGCGCGCGCCAGCGGCCAGGAAGGTCAAAGGCCAGGTACGGCTCCAGGGATTCCCGGGCCTGCCTGCCCATTTTCTGACGCAGACCGTCATCTTCCAGCAGGGAAAGGACGGCTGCGGCCGCAGCTTCAGTGTCGTTTTGAGGCACAGTGATCATGCCCTTTGGATCCTGGAAAAATTCAAGGGTGGGCAGATCGTAGGCGACAAGGGGCAGCCCATAGGACTTTGACTCCGCAATGACCATGGGGAACATTTCAAAGCGGCTCGTGAGCAGGTGCACGGAAGCCCGCCGGTAGAGCCCGGCGACATCCGGCGTGTAGGGCAGATACCGGAGCTTCCCTTCCAGGCGGTTCTCCGCGATGAAACGCTCCACCTGCTTTTGCGCGCCAGGCGTTTCCTCCCCGCCGACCATGACGCATTGGGCGCCTGGCTGCGCTTCCAGCACTTTTTTCATGATGGCCAGGGCATCGCGGTACTGCTTCTGCCTTTCATCCAGGCGGCCAAGCCAAAGCACCGTGGGCGCGCCCCCCTCCTCCCGCTCGGTCTCACTTTTGCGGAAAACAGGGTTCTGGATGTAGGCGGCATCCACGCCCATCTGCCGGTAAAAATGCTCTTCGCAGCGCGAAAGGACCACGAGCTTGTCAGCAAGCCGGAAAATATAGGGGAACGTTTCCGCCTGCGTCCCCAGCCACATCAAGTCAAGGGCGGTCGGCTCATGCCGGATAAGCACCAGCTTTGCCTTGAGCGACTTGACGGCCAAAAGGTCAAAGAGCGCGAGCGGCGAAGAAGAGGCGTGGTAGAGCACAAGGCCAATGCCGTACTGCCGGATGGCCCCGCACAGCAGGGAAAAGCGCTCTTCCCCGGCGCCTACCCCGCCGCCGGAAGGATAGGTCCTGGGCAGCAGCACGCGCGTAACCCCATCAGGCAGGGGGTATTCCCTGGCAGGGTCAATGTCTTCCGTGAGCAGCACAACTTCATAGCCCAGCTTCTGCAGCATGGGGATGTGGTGGCTTATCACCCGCTCCACGCCGCCCTCGTAATAGCGGTGGTAGAAAATGCCGATGGTCCTGACGGGCTTTGCCTCGGGTTCAAGGCAGGGCGCACCGCATATCGAAGCGGCAAAATCCGCCTGGCTGCCGCCGTAACGCTCATATAGGCTGTGAAGGACCTTTTCCACAGGATGATGCCGGAAAAGAAGGCCCAGTCCTTCACCCCTGCTTTTGGCGGGCAAGGCGTGAAAGCTGTATATGGCAACGTCAAAGCAGTATGTGCGGATCTTCTCAAGAATGGGGGCGAAGCGCTCAAGATCATCCTGCTTTTTCAGGAAGCCTTCAATGAAGCCGCAGACCCTGGCCTGCTGCACATTATTACGGTAGACCCTGGGCGTCATTGTGGACTGCGTCGTAACGCCGGAGCCTATCCTGTAGCAGTAGCCCGAACTTGTCTGCACATATTTATAGGTATTTGAAAAATAATAGAAAAGGAAAGACTGATACAGGTCTTCAGCTGTCGTCAGAAAGGCCTCTTCGATATGCTGAATGGCTTTCTTAATGATCTCAGCACTATAGCATTTTGCCCAGACGTTCCACAAGATATGCTTCTTTTCATAGCATTCTGAAATCATGCTGTAATTTGAATTGAAGCTTATGGCATGTTTTTCCAGAAGTTTCTGCATATTCTCCGCAGCAGCTCCCCCGGCGCCAAAGCATTCAGCGGAGAACTCGAGGATATCAACGCCTTCCTTTTCCGCAAGCTGAAAGAGCTCCTCAAGGAGCGTGGGGGAAGAGAACTTGTCGTCAGAATCAAGGACAAGGATGTAGCGCCCCCTGGCCGCGGCAAAGGAGGGCTGGCGCGCGGCCAAAAGCCCCTTGTTCTCCTGGTGGATCACACGGAAACGCGGGTCTTTTTCCGCGTATTCATCGAGGATCTGACCGGAAGCGTCCGTGCTGCCGTCATCCACGCAGATGGCTTCAAAATCCGTGAACGTTTGCGAGGCAACGCTGTCCAGGCATTCACGCAGGTATTGTTCCACATTGTATGCGGGAATGCAGATGCTGAAAACAGGGCGTTCAGGCGTGTTCATTTTCAATCCTGCTGGAAAAGCATGATAAAAGAAAAGCCGGGAGAGTCCGGCAGGCATGGCGCAGGAAACGCGCACAGAGAAAAAATAGCAGACAGGGCTTGCTCAATCAAGCCTAAGGCAAAGGCGGCAAAAAGGCGGGCAGCGCCCCGTAAAGGCACGCCGCCCGCCGGCAAGCCGAAATAACGCTGCCTGCGCGCCCTTGTCAGATGCGTATCATCGGGGCTTTGAGGCGCTGCAGGCGCTCCTCCGCACTCCACTGGGAGCAGAATGCGGGCATTGACGAGCAGACCTGCCTGACGCAGGTGGCGCACTGCGTGCAGGGCCGGATGGGCTCCTTTACTTCGCCCGAGGCTTTGCGGATCCACTCCGCATCGGCAAAAAGGGCGCGGGACAGGCCGATCATATCCGCCCCGCCCCGCTCAAGCAGGGCCTCGCAGTCAGCAGGCGTCCCCAGGCGGCCGGAAGCAATGACAGGCAGATGGGGCACGGCCTTTTTTATAGCCTCGGCCTCGTGGACCCCGAACATATCCGGCAGCCTGGTCCCCTCGTGAAAACACGAGGTCCAGCACTCATGGGAACCCGCGGCAACGGAAATATAGCAGGGCCTGAGCACCTCCGCCAGCCTTACGGCAAAAGCCTGGGACTCCTCAATGGCAAACCCGCCCTCCAGGAATTCTCGGGCCATGAGGCGGTAGCCGACAGGCCAGTCGCCCACGGCCCCGCGCACGGCCGCCGCCACTTCCAGGGGAAAAGCCATGCGCCTTTCAGGCGTGCCGCCGTATTCATCCTCCCGCACATTCGTGCGCGGAGAAAGGAAGGAAGCCAA
>JAGADT010000133.1 GCA_017613475.1 Desulfovibrionaceae bacterium
ATGCTCCCGAGCATGAAATCCGCGTAGTTTTTGAGCATGATGTTGGCTGCGTTCTTGGCCCGGGTGAGTCCGCATTCCACCAGGGCAAAGCCCGGCTGCATAAACATCACCAGCATGCCGCCCAGAAGCGTCCAGAGGATGCTGCCCTGTTCCTGGGTCAGCGGCGTGTCCGCGGCAAAGGCTGAGGCCGGGGCGCAGAGGAGCGCCGCCATGCCCAATACAAGATGCGTGAGTGCAGTGTTGCCTTTTCTGTTCATAATCCGTTCCTGTGTGTTGAAGGAAAAATACGGGATGGAAGCCCCCTTGCAGGATTCGTTCCATTTGATGCAACACGCTGGAATAAAAGGATAAAAAGGATTGCGCACCCGGTCCTGCCCACGGAAAAACACACAAAACGGTTGATTTTGTATCCATCCTCGGGGGTGTTTTCTCCTGGAATCTTTTTAACTATGCGGGAATAAAGGATTTTTCAGAAAAATAAAAAACAACATTTTTGTAGAAGATAATAGGCGCGGCATGGGCTTCAGACAGAAGCAGGCCGGATTCCCGGAGGATCCGGCCTGTTCATCAGTGGTTTGCATGCTTTTCAGGCAGGCTGCCCCTTACGGGATAACCCGGAAGACGACGGTATGGCTGGGCAGTATCTGCGCATGGCGCGCAAAAAAAATCACGCCGTCCGAAGGGGAGCGGATTTCTTCCCGGATTTCGGAGGTATAGGGGTCTATGATCAGGGCGGCCGTCTCATTGCGGCTGATCCTGTCGCCGGGCCCGCGGCGGCGGAGCAGGATGCCCGCCGCCTTGTTGTGGATGGTGACGAGGTTCTTTTCATCCAGTTTCTGGGTCTGGGTGCCCGGCGGCAGGTCGTGTTCACGGAGCATATCCAGCTTTGCCAGGAAGCGCAGGATGCTGTCGACCGCCTCATCCGCGCTCTGCTCGTCAATGGAATCCGTGGCGCGCGTATAGAGCGAGAAGGTATTGGTTTCCCAGACCTGCCAGTTGTAGTTGAGCGTCGTCGTGTCGTAGGGATGCGGATCCCTGCTGACAAGGTAGGGCAGCCCGAAATCGAGCCCCTTGTCGTTTTTTTGGAGCCCGGTGTCCATCACGCGGATATGCGGCGCAAAATCCCCGGGCAGGTAAAGGCTCGTAAGGTGCACTCCCCAATGGTATCCCTTCAGCGCCTCAAAAATCCTTGCGGCCAGCCGCTGGGTGGTTTCCCCGGCTTCATAGCCCGGGAACATCCGGTTGATATCGGTGTTGTCGAGCGGCCAGAAGCGGTGGCTGACGTTCATCGAGAACTGCCCCGCGCAGGGCACGACCAGGATGCCGCAGCTTTCGGAAAGGCGCCCCTGGCTTTCGAGGTGTGAAAGCCTGTTCACCAGCCGGGCCGCCGTGTACATCTGCTGGAACTCGTCGCCGCGGATAGCTCCCATAACCGCCAGGGTTTTCGCATCGGTGCCAAAGTAATAGCCGTAAACGGATATAGGCTGGCGGTACGGCAGCGCATCAATGGTAAACAGGGTTTCCTTTCTCATCCCGCAGAGCCTCCCAGTATTCTTGCGATGAGCGATCCTTCATTGACAACCGGATATTCACGCAGCGTAAAGACAAGCCCGCTTATGGGGCTCAGCAGCCTTTCCTGTATCCCCCCGCTCATCGGGTCGGCAATCAGCCCTAAAAGCTGGCCCTGCTCCACACGGTCGGCGTGCCTGACCTGGGGAATGAAAAAGCCCGATTCATTGGCGTTTACAAAGCTCACGCTGCCGTCTGTGCTGACAATCGGGGGCGCAACAGGCGGCGCCGGCTCCTTCAGCATGCCGAGATGCCGCATGACCGAAAGGATGCCCGTGATGAGCTGGTCGCCATAGCTTTTGGTAATCCTCATGCCCACGCCCATTTCAACGACAAGCGTGGGCGTATGCAGCGCATTCAGGCTGTAGGCCAGCGTGCTTTCAAGCACGGTGGCCGCGCTGTGTATCCAGATGAAATCCATGTTGAGGAGCCTGGCGAGGGGCGTGAGGACATCGGCGCTCTTTTCGTTTATCCGCACCTGCGGAATCTCACGCAGGAAGATGTTGCTGGCGTGGATGTCGATGCACAGGTCCGCCCCCTGGATGTCACGCATAATGCCGTCGGCAATGTATTCATACATCGTTTCATCCCGGCTGCCCGGGAAGATGCGGTTCATATCGAGGTCAAATCCGGGCAGCCCGCGGTAAATCGTGCTGATCCCAAGGGGGTTCAGCGCCGGGTATATGTCAACGGTGCCGCAGAGCGCGTTTTTCTTTTTCGCCAGCGTGCGGGCCAGCTGCCAGGCGACATACTGCCCCTCCAGCTCATCGCCGTGGGTTCCGGTGACGACGGCAAGCCTATGGCTCGCCGCATCCGCCCCCTCGATGCGGTTTTTCTGTATCATCAGCGTTTCGCCGACAGACAGCTCCGCGGAGATGACTTCCTTGATCATGGTTATCGCCTCACTGGTCCGTAACCTTCATGAAAACGGCCTGCGTCTGCATGGCGCTTCCGGAAAAGACTCCCCGCTCCAGCGGGCAGTCGCTGTAATCCCTCCCGACGCAGAGCTTCAGGTAGCCCTCGCGGGCCGCGCAGCCGCGCGTCGGGTCAATGCCGTGCCACAGGCCGTCCGCCCAGACTTCCGCCCAGGCGTGGCTTGCGCCCTCCCCTACGGGAAGCCCGCTGACATAGCGGGCCGGGATGCCCGCCATGCGGCACAGGGCAATGAACACATGCGCGTAGTCCTGGCAGACGCCCTTTGAGAGGGCCAGGGCTTCGCCTGCCGTCGTCGATACGGCCGTGCTGCCCGGCGCGTAGGAAAAATGCTCATGGACCCTGGCCGAAAGGCCTGCCGCATATTCCAGCGGGCTGCCGCCCTGGGGGACAGACTCAAAAAACGCGCGCAGCTCCCCCGTCGGCCGGGTGAGCGGCGAGGGATAGCGGTAAAAGCCCGGCGGGTCTGCCTTGCTGCGCATGGTGTCATCACGGTACGCTGTTCCCTGCAGCGTATACCTGAATTCGTCATGCGCGCTTTCGATGCGGCCGGAGCAGTAGCGGTTTCCAAAGGCGTCTTCGCCGATGCCCGTTGCGGCGCTCCGGGGGAGGATCGACAGCGTGTACGAGAGTATCCGCTGTTCGGGCGCATCGGCCGGAATGCACCTGAGGAGGAAGTTATGCTCCGTCACGGGTGCGGAAAAGGCGAGCCGCACGTCAAAATAAAACGAAAGTTCACAGCCCATAAAGCCCCGCCTTTTACAGCTTGAACAGGTTTTCCACCGCGGCAAGCACAGAGGCCTTTTCCTCCGGGGGGATGGAAGCCTTAACGGCAAGGAGGAGCCTGAGCGCGTCCGGCGACGGCACAAGCCTTGTCCTGTTCATCCTTTTCATCAGCTTGCCCACCTCGGGCTGTACCAGGTCCATCCGCCACCCAAGGCGGAGGTACAGGCTCAGGCGCTCAACCCCGGCGCCGCACTTGATGATGTTCCTCACGTTTTCATCATTGATGCAGTCGTCATAGCTGCCGCGGAAGGCCATGATGCAGTCTATGACGCGCTGCAGGGGAAGCGTCGGCGTCACGCTGTCCTTTCCGCTTTCAAAGGCGCTGACGGCAAGCTCCAGGTATGCGAGCGTGCGGCTGCCGATGGTTTCCCTGAGCATCATGCCGTTTCCCAGCATCGCGTCGGCGGCTGCCCGCAGCGACACCGGATTGTCCCCGTCAAAAACATAGCCGTGCATGAATGCTTCCGCATCCGCATAGCTGCAGTCTATGTCCAGCGCCGAACAAAAGCCGGCATAATCGATGGGGGCGCCGTCAATCATCCTGTCGTACCAGTTCCAGAGGTAGGCAAGCGTGGTGGCGACGCGTTCATAATACCGCCCCAGCCAGAAGAGCCGTGAGGCCTTGCTTACTGACAGAGTATCCATGTGTCCTTGAAACCTCCTCCCTGAGACGAATTGACGACAAAGCTGTCCGGGTCCCTCGAAAAGCGCGTGAGGCCGCTGGGCCATACCGTAACGTCTTCTCCGGTCAGCACGAAGGCGCGCAGGTCGGCTTTGCGCTCCACGAGGCTGCCGCCTTCGGACACTGGCATTTCCTGGAAATCCACGACTTCCTGGGCGATGAAGCGCCGGGGGGCAAGCTGTATCGCCTTTTTCAGCTCCTCCCTTTGCGCCAGGCTCAGGTTTTCGCCGAAGATGACGCCGTAGCCTCCGGCTTCCGCCACATCCTTGATGACCAGATGGTCCAGGTTGGCCATGACGTACGACATGTCCGCTGCGAAATAGGGAAGGTAGGTCGGCGCGTTCTTCAGCAGCGCTTCCTCCTGCAGGTAATAGGAGATCATTTTGGGCACAAAGTAATAGATTCCCTTATCGTCGGCGACGCCGTTTCCCGGGGCGTTGATGACCGCCACATTCCCGGCCATGTAGGCGTCCATGAGGTTCGGGATGCCGATCAGGGATGAGGGCTCAAAGAAAAGCGGGTCGATATAGTCATCGCTCACGCGGCGGTACAGGGCGCCCACGCGCACCGGATCGCGGTCCGTCCGGTAATAGAGCACCCGGTTCTCCACAAACAGGTCGCCGCTTTCCGCAAGCACCGCCCCTGACTGCTCTGCGAGGTAGGAATGCTCAAAGTACGCGGCGTTATAGCGCCCGGGCGTGAAGACCACGTTTATCCCGCCGGCATTCACATAATCCATCGTGCGCTTCAGGAGCATCCCGTAATTGCGGTTGTCGGCCACCTTGTTCTTTTGGAAGGTCTCGGGGCTGCAGCGCCTGCACAGCGTCCGCGCAATAAGCGGGTAGGAAGCGCCGGAAGGGATCCTGAGGTTGTCTTCCAGGATGTACCACTCATTGTCCTTGCCAAGCACCAGGTCGATGCCGGAAATGTGGCTGTACACCAGTTTCGGCGGCGTCGCCCCTTCGCACTGCGCCAGGTATCCCGGGGAGCGGTAGACAAATTCTTCCGGAACGACGCCGTCCCTGATGATGTGCTTTTCGTGGTAAATGTCATGGATGAACGCATTCAGCGCCCTCACACGCTGTACCAGCCCGGCCTCCAGCGCCTTGAAGTCGCCCTGGCTGATCTGCCGCGGAATGGGGTCAAAGGGGAACAGGCGCTCATTGAATGCGCCGTCCTTATAGATGCCGAACTTGACTCCGTAGCGCGCGAGCTGTTCGTTGATCTCATTGCTGTGGTTCAACAGTTCCTGCATGGTCATCACCTGCCCGAAAAATCAGCGGTTCAGCGTTCTTGGGTACACTTCTTCCGTGGATGAGGTGCTTTCTTCATCCCCGTGCAGCGCCTCCACCTGCCTGCGCAGCGTTTCCTTGTAGTCCAGGGGGACAACCTTGACGAAGAGCGGGAGCGAGGCGTCCCAATGCTCCAGGAGGTGGCTTGCCTTGGCGCTGCCGGTTAAGAGGCGGTGCCTCTCAAGGAGCGCCTGCAGCAGCGCCTTGTCCTGGTCCTGCCACACGGATTCCAGGTCAACGCTTTCGGTGTTGCAGCGGTTCTGGAAGCGTTCGTCAGCGTCGAAGATAAAGGCCACGCCGCCGCTCATGCCGGCACCAAAGTTGTAGCCGCAGGCCCCCAGCACCACCACGATGCCGCCGGTCATGTATTCGCAGCCGTGGTCGCCCACGCCTTCCACAACGGCAGTTGCCCCGGAGTTGCGCACGGCAAAGCGCTCGCCTGTGCGCCCGCAGCAGTAGAGCTCGCCGGAGGTTGCGCCGTAGAGGGCGACATTGCCGATGGCGGACTGGTTTTCCTGGATGTACTGCGCGCCTTTTCCGGGGCGGACGGTGATGATGCCGCCGGAAAGCCCCTTGCCCACATAGTCATTGGCCTGGCCGTACATATCGAGCCTGACGCCGGGGGCCAGGAACGCCCCCAGGCTTTGCCCGGCCTGGCCGGACAGGCGGATGGCAATGCTGTCGCGCGGGAGGCCCTGGGCGCCCTTGGAGCGGATGATCAGCCCGGAAAGGTGCGCGCCCACGCTGCGGTCCGTATTGTGCACCTGCTCGGAAACAAGGGCGTAGGGCGTAAGCCCGGCGAGGACAGGGGCCGCGGCGTCGGAAATATGCTTTTCCAGGCCGCTCAGGGCGATTTTTTGGCTGGCAAGGGGGGCGGGGCGGTTCAGGGCCGGGCCTTCCAGCAGGGGGGCAAGCGCAATGCCGGCGCTTTTTTCATGGCTTTCAGGGAGCTGCTCCAGGCAGTCTGCGCGGCCAACCATTTCGTTCAGCGTGCGGAAGCCAAGCTTAGCCATGTGCCGGCGCAGGTCTTCCGCCACAAAGCGCAGGTAGGTCTTCACGTTGTCGGCGCTGCCCTTGAAGCGGGCGCAGAGCTCGGGATCCTGCGTGGCAATGCCGGCGGGGCAGGCGCCCTTCATGCACTTCCTGCACAGGACGCAGCCCATGCTGACCAAAAGCGCCGTGCCAAAGCCAAAGGTTTCGGCGCCAAGCATCGCGGCCACAGCCACATCCCTGCCGGTGCGCAGCAGGCCGTCTGTCTGGAGGATGACCTGCTGCCTCAGCCCTGCCGCGCAGAGCGCCTGGTGCGCTTCAGAAAGGCCCAGCTCCCAGGGGTCGCCCACATAATGGATGGCGGAGTGCGGGCAGGCGCCCGTGCCGCCGTCATGCCCCGAAATCAGGATGATGTCGGCGCCGGCCTTGGCCACGCCCACGGCAATGGTGCCCACGCCGTGTTCTGCCACAAGCTTGACGGAAATGCGCACCCGCGGGTGGAAATGGCGCAGGTCGTGGATAAGCTGCGCAAGGTCCTCGATGGAGTAGATGTCGTGGTGCGGCGGCGGCGAGATGAGCGTGACGCCGGGGATGGTGCCGCGCACCCGGGCGATTTCCGCCGTGACCTTGGAGCCGGGGAGCTGCCCGCCTTCGCCGGGCTTTGCGCCCTGGGCCGCCTTGATCTGGATTTCATCGGCAAAGGCCAGGTATTCGGCGGTGACTCCGAAGCGCCCGGACGCGATCTGCCTGATGGCAGAGCGCGGGTTTTCCTCTTTGGAAGGCGCCGTGTTGCGGTCCGGGTTTTCCCCGCCCTCGCCGCAGTTGGAGGCGGCGCCCAGGGCGTTGCAGGCCATGGCAATGGTCCTGTGGGCCTTGTCGCTGATGGCGCCAAAGGACATGGCCGCGCCGACAAAGCGGGGGAAGATGGCTTCAGCGGGCTCAACCTCATCCAGGGGAATGGCCGCCTGCGGCTTGAAGCGCAGCAGGTCGCGCAGCAGGACCGGGGGCCTGCCGCATGGGTCTGCCAGCTCCGCAAATTTCGCCCAGGCCGCCTCATCGTGCCCGGTGCAGGCCGTGCGCAGGGCCTTGACGGATTCCGGCGTCCAGATATGCCTGGCCGGGACTTTCTTTGGCTCGGCAAAGGCCAGCTCGTGGCGCCGGCAGGCATCGCGGGCAAGCACGTTCAGGTCCGCGCCGCCGGGCAGGCAGGGGGTGCCGGTAAAATAGCGCTGGGCAACATCGTGTGAAAGCCCGAGGATATCGAAGGGATGGGAACCAAGGAAGGAGCGCAGGGTGGAGATGCCAAGCCGCGCAAAAGCCTTGAGCAGGCCCTTTTTCAGCGCGGTGATGTAGCGGTCCTGGGCCTCCCGGGGGTTGGAGGTGTCAAGGCGCCCTTCCTCTGCCAGCCGGCTGATGGCGTCAAGGGCGGCGTGGGGGTAAATGGCTCCGGCCCCGTAGCCGATGAGCTGGGCCATGTGCATGACTTCGCAGGGCTCCCCGCTTTCCACAATGAGGCTGCACGCATGGCAGAGCCCCTGCTCCATCAGGTAGTTGCGCAGGCCGGCAGTCACCAGCAGAATGGGCATGGGCGCCCGCCCGCGCGACATGCCCTTGTCGCTGAGGATGAGGATGGAGGCGCCGTTGCGCACGGCCTCCGCCGCTTCGGCAAAGAGCGCTTCCATGGCCCGGCGCAGCTCTTCGCCGGCGGCACTGCCGCTTTCATTTACCTGAGCAGGTGCAGCAGGGCTGCTGAACGTCGCGTCCAGGGTGTGCGGCCTGAGCGCGGGGTGCTGGCTGGCGCGGATGCGGTTCAGCTCCTCCCCGGTCAGGAAGGGATGGGGCAGGCGCAGCATGGCGCAGTTCTGGGGCTCAGGCTCCAGCAGGTTGCCTTCCCTTCCCACATGTCCCATCAGCGACATGGAGAGCTGCTCGCGCAGGGGGTCGATGGCGGGGTTGGTGATCTGCGAAAAGCGCTGCTTGAAGTAGCCGAAGAGGGACTGCGGGCGTTCATCCATGAGGGCCGGCTGAAGGTCGTTGCCCATGGATTCCACAGGCTCCTGGGCGTGTTCGGCCATGGGGATCAGGATGCGCTTGATCCAGCTTTCATCAAGCCCGTAGCTGCTGAGGCGCATATCCAGCGGCGGGAGCTCATTGGGGGCGGCGTTGCCATAGAGCTTGTCCAGGCTCAGCCCATACTGCCTGATCCAGCGGCGGTAGGGAAATTCCCTGACATAGCGCCCCTTGATTTCGGCGTCCGGGGCCAGGCGGTGGCGCTCCATATCCGCCACGATCATGCGGCGCGGGGCAAGCTGGCCATGGCGGATGACCTTTTCTTCCGGAATGTCCGCAATGCCGGTTTCAGAGCCAAGCACCACAAGCCCGTCCTGGGTCACGGAGTAGCGGCAGGGCCTGAGGCCGTTGCGGTCCAGGAGGGCGCCCACGCGGCGCCTGCCATCGGTGAAGACCATGGCCGTGGGCCCGTCCCAGGGCTCCATGAGGGCCGCGTGGTATTCGTAGAAGGCGCGCTTGTTGTCGCCCATGACGTATTCCGGGCCAAAGGGTTCCGGAATCATGGCCATCAGGGCATGGAGCAGGGGCCAGCCGCCGCGGACAAGCAGCTCAAGGACGCTGTCGAAAATGCCGGAGTCCGACATGTCCTCGTTGATGACGGGCAGGATCTCGGCAAGTTTGGGGCCCAGCAGGGAAGACTTGAGCATGGGCTCCCTGGCTTTCATGCGGGCGATATTGCCCTGGAGGGTATTGATTTCGCCGTTATGGGCGATCAGGTGGAAGGGCTGCACCAAAGGCCAGGCCGGGAGCGTGTTGGTGGAGAAGCGTTCGTGGAACACGGCAAAGGGCGCGGCGCAGTCCGGCGCGTCCAGGTCGGGGTAAAAGGCGCTCAGCTGGGCGCCCGGCACCAGCGCCTTGTACACGATGCTGCGGCAGGACAGGCTGGGGATGGAGAACAGGCGGCGGTCAAGTCCCTGGCCTTCCAGGTCCGCCCACACGGCCTTTTCCGCAAGCCGCCGGGCCAAAAAGAGGAGGCGCTCGAAGCTTTCGTCATCCTGGAGGGGCTTTTGGGGCAGGACGAGGATCTGCTGCATGGCGGGCATGGAAGCCTGGGCCGAGGGGGAAAGCAGGTTCGGATGCGCGGGGACGTCGCGCCCGTCGGCAAGGCTGAGCCCCAGGGCGCTGAGGGTCTCGTTAAGGCGGCTGAGTGCGCTTTTGCGGAGTGTTGGATCCGCCGGCAGGAAGAGCTGGCCCACGGCCCACTGCTCCTGGGGCAGGGCGCGCCACTGGCTGCGGAAAAAGTCCGCGGGAATGGGAAAGAGCATGCCCGCCCCGTCGCCGCTGGCGCCGCGGTGCGCCATGCGCCCCATGGCTGTGAGCGCCATTTCAATGACGGAATGCCTGGCAATGCCATCCAGGTGGGCGATAAAGCCAACGCCGCAGGCGTCGTGCTCGCGGCGGGGATCATACAGGGAGGACATGGTTTTCTCCTTTGCGCAGGGCTGGCTGCTCCGCAGCCGGAATGTGGATTGTGTGGGCAGGGGCAGCGTGGATCCCTGCATGGAAAACGCGTTTTACTGGATGGGAACAGCCGGCAGCGGGCGCCTGAAGAACGCGAGCGGGCATGAGGAAACAAAGAGTGCCGGCGCGCCCTGGTGCCGCTTGAATTCGGAGCGGCGGAGGCGTTCCAGGACATTGGCAAAGGCGGCTGCGCCCAGGGCGTCGCTCCCTGCTGTTTCCGCAAAGACCCTCCCCTCTTCAAAGAGGCCGCGGAGGCAGTCATCCAGCATGCCATAGGGCGGAAGCGAGTCCTGGTCTTTCTGGCCGGGCTTGAGCTCGGCCGAGGGCGCCTTGACAAATACGTTGCGGGGGATGATTTCGCGCTGCTTTTGGGCGTTGAACCAGGCGGCCACCCGGTACACGTCCGTCTTGTACACGTCGGCAATGGGGGCCAGGCTGCCTGCAAGGTCGCCGTACAGCGTGCCGTAGCCCATGGCTGATTCGGACTTGTTGCCGGTGGAAAGGAGCATCGAGCCAAATTTGTTGGAGCAGGCCATGAGCAGGTTGGCCCGGATGCGGGCCTGGATGTTTTCTTCCGTAATGTCTTTCGGCCTGCCGGCAAAAAGGGGTGCCAGCGTTTCGGCGTAGCTTTTCATCAGCGGCTCGATGGGCACAACGTGGGAGGCTATGCCCAGGTTGGAGGCGAGAGCGGAGGCGTCATCCAGGCTGCCCTGGCTGGACCAGGGGGAGGGCATCAAAAGGCCCGTGACGTTTTCCGCGCCCAGGGCTTCCGCCGCCAGGCAGGCGACAAGGCTGGAGTCGATGCCGCCGGACATCCCGAGGACGACGCGCGAGAAGCCGCTTTTGCGCACGAAATCCCGGATGCCGAGGATCAGGGCATGGCCCAGGGCATCAATGCTGTCCGGCGCGGCAGGCACGGCCTGTGCGGCAGGCGCTGCCTGCGCAGCCGGTGAGGAATGTGCGGCAGGCGCGGCCTGCACCGGATTATCCAGGCTGGCGAAGGAGGCAAGTGCAGCTGCCTCCCGCCATAAGCCGGCCCTCAGGCGGAGGCCGCCTTCCGCGTCAGCGGCAAGGCTGCCCCCGGGGAAAACAAAGGAGCCCTGCCCGCCGGCGGTGTTGACCCGCAGGACCTTGCAGGCGTTTTTCCGCGCGATATCGGAACACGCGCGTTCCGCAGCGGCAAGGCGCGCCGGTTCAAAGGGCTCGTTGTCGGCGATGAGGAGGACATCTGTTTGCGGAACGGTGATTGCCGTGCGCAGCGGGCCAGGGACCACGGTAAAGTGGGCGCCCTGCCAGATGAAGCTTCCTGAAGGGTTTTTTCCCGTGTCGCTGCGCCTGGCCAGGCCATAGGCCGTGCTCTCTTCAAGCGGGCGGGTGCAGAGGCGGGTGGGCTTGCCCCCTTTCAGCAGGAAGAGGCTGCTGAAGCAGGCGCTTCCAATTTGTTCGGGGCAGCCCAGCACCATTTCCGGGCCGTTGGCAAGCTCGGCGGCAAGCTCAAAGAGCTCCCTGCGGCAGAGGCTCAAAAAGCCTTCCTGGCCGGGGAGGGTTTCCAGCACAGGCCCGCTGAGCGCCAGTTCAGGCGCGAGGCAGAGCAGGGGATGCCCGGCTGCGCGCCGGGCGGCTTCATGCGCCGTGCGGAGCAAAAGCCCGCTGTTATGGCCGGGAACGCCGGTGAGGGGATTGACCTGGAGCAGTGCGAAGAAGGCGTCGTTGATCATGGTTGGGCCTTTGCCTGGGCAGAGCCGGGCGCCGTTGAAGGTCTGTGCGTAAAATGCCGCCGCGCGGGCGGTTCAGCCTATGCGGGGAAGGAGCCTGAGAGGGCCAGCAGGCGGTCCATGGCCTCGGCCGTATCCTCAGCCGTGGCAAAGGCCGTCATGCGCACATAGCCTTCGCCGTGCGGGCCAAAGCCGGCGCCGGGGGTGCACACCAGCCCGCCCTTCGTGAGGAGGAGGTCGAAGAAATCCCAGGAGGGCATCCTGCCTGGCGTTTCCACCCAGACATAGGGGGCGTTGATGCCGCCATAGGCGCGCAGCCCGGCCGCCCCTGCGCCTTTGCGGATCGCTGCCGCGTTGGCAAGGTAGCTTTCGATGACGATTCTGCACTGCTTCTGCCCTTCCGGGGAATAGGTCGCTTCCGCCGCGCGCTGGATGGGGTAGGAGCAGCCGTTGAAGCAGGTGTCCTGATGGCGTTTCCAGAGGGCGTTGAGATTGACCGGGCTGCCATCCGGCGTCGGCACGGAGACTTCCTGGGGGACAACAAGGTAGCCGCAGCGCAGCCCCGTGAAGCCCGCCGTCTTGGAAAAGCTGCGGAATTCCACGGCGACCTCGCGCGCGCCCTCAATTTCAAAGATGCTGTGGGGGATGGCTTCGTCGGTGATAAAGGCCTCGTAGGCGGCATCAAAGAAAATCAGCGCATGGCGTTCGCGGGCATAGCGCACCCACGCTTCCAGGGCGCTTCTGGTCATTACCGTGCCCGTCGGGTTGTTGGGGCTGCACAGGCAGATGATATCCGCCTGCTGATCCGGCGGCATGGGCATGAAGTCGTTTTCCGGAAGGCAGGGGAGGTAGACCAGGCGCTCCCATTCCTGCCCGTTCCACTGGCCTGCCCTGCCGGCCATGGCATTGGTTTCCGCATACACGGGATACACGGGGTCGCTCACGGCGGCGATGCAGGACCTGTCAAAAAGCCATTGGAACTGGGCAACGGTTTCCTTGGCGCCGGTGGTGATGAACACTTCTTCAGGGTAGATGGTGACCCCGCGGGTGGCGTAGTCGTGGGCGCAGACGGCGCTGCGCAGGAAGGCATAGCCTTCGGCAGGGCCGTAGCCCTTGAGCGTTGCTTCAGCGCCCATTTCGTCAGACGCGGCGTGCAGCGCGCGGACAGCGGCCTGCGGCAGCGGCTTTGAAACATCGCCGATGCCCAGGCTGATCAGCCGGCGTTCCCTGTGCATGGCTTCGGCGTTCTTGCGCCTTCTGGCGACTTCGGCAAACAGGTAGCTGTTCGGCATGGATGGAAGGCAGGGATTGACAGTGATCATAACGTCTCCTTTGGGATCCTAGGCTTCATGCCAAACGCCGGTGAAAACCGTTTCAGCGGGCCCGCTGAGGAAAATGGGGCCGTCCTGGTCGGGCCATTCGGCCTGGAGGGTGCCTCCCGGCAGATGGATGCTGATGGAAGGATTGGTAAGCCCGTTGACCACGCAGGCCGCCAGCGCGGCGCAGCTGCCCGTGCCGCAGGCCAAGGTTTCGCCGGCGCCGCGCTCCCAGACCCTGAGGCGGATGCTGTCACGGTTCAGCACCTGCACAAATTCCACGTTGGTCCGGCGGGGGAAGAGGGGATGTGTTTCAAGGCGGCGGCCTAAGCCATGCACGTCGGCGGATTCCGCGTCGTCCACAAAAAGGACCGCGTGCGGGTTGCCCATGGAGACGGCCGTAATGCGCACGCTGTCATTGCCGGCATCAACAGGAAGGTTGATGAAGGAAGAGGCGCTTTCCGGCAGGGCCAGGGGCACGAGCTCGGTATCAAACACAGGGCAGCCCATGTTCACCCTGGCGCCGCAGGGGCTGCCCCCCTCAAAGCGCAGGGTCACATCCTTGATGCCGCCGGCTGTTTCCACACGCACGCAGGGCGTCCAGGCCAGGCCCCGGTCAAAGGCCAGCTTGCCCACGCAGCGCACGGCGTTGCCGCACATTTCAGCTTCGCTGCCGTCCTGGTTGAACATGCGCATCCTCACGTCAGCCGCGCCGTGCTGCCGGGGCGGCAGGATAAAGACAACGCCGTCGCCACCGATGCCGAAATGCCGGTCGCTCATTTTGCGCACCAGCTGCTCCGTGCGCGGCGGGCAGTCGTTGGTGATGACGTAAACATAGTCGTTGCCTGCACCCTGCATCTTAACGAACGGGATATCCATACTCTTTGCCTTTTCTGGCAGCGCCTGGCTGCTGTTTTGGGGGGCTTTGAAGCCTTTGCTGTGCTGGAGGCGCATGGAGCCTGCCTTGGCGGCAGGACGCCATGCGCCTTTTTCAGCTTTCCTGAAACGCTTTGGGGAAGGGGCTGAAAGCTAGTGGCTCCACATCATGTCTGCATAGGTCGGCAGGGGCCATCTTTCGCGCAGGACGATTTTTTCCAGGCTGTCGCAGAAGCCGCGGACAGTGTCCATGGCGGAGAGGAGGCTGCCCTGTGCGAAGTGGGCCTTGCCAGGCGTATCTTCTATGGCGGAAAGTTCCGCTAAGGCGGCGTCCAGCGCATCCAGGGCGGCGGCCAGGCCTGACGTGCCGCTGCGCAGCGTATTGAAGCGGGCGAGTTCCGGGGTATCCCCCTCCAGACCCAGCGAGCGGACGCGCAGGGCCAGTTCCGCCGCTTCAGACTGCTCCTTGAGCGCTGCCGGCAGCACCGTTGCCCGGGCCATGTCGGAAAGGACCTGCCCTTCAATGGCAATGGTCTTGATGTAGGTATCCAGCAGGATGTCCTGCCTTGCCAGCATTTCCCGTTCCGTCAGCACATGGTGCCGCAGGAAAACATTCATGACCGAGGGGTCGGAGTAATGCTCGAGCGCCGTCACGGTGTTGGCGTAATTGGGCAGGCCCCGGCGCGCAGCCTCTTCCGGCCAGGCTGAGGAATAGCCGTTGCCGTTGAAGACGATGGGCAGGTGCTCCTTAAAGAGGCGCGGCAAGAGCTCCTTCAGCGTGTCGTTGAGCGAAGTGCCCTCGGCGATGCTGGCTTCCATTTCCGTGGCGATGTCATCCAGCGCGCCGGCCACGGCGGCGTTCAGGGCGATGTTCACCGGCGCGATGGACTTTGAGGAGCCGACAGCGCGGAATTCAAACTTGTTGCCGGTGAAGGCGAAGGGGCTTGTCCTGTTGCGGTCGGAAAGGTCCACGGGCAGCGGCGGCAGGGTGGACACGCCGATTTCAATGGTGGCGCGCTTGTCGTGCGGGCCTGTGGCTGTGCCGATCAGGCTGTCCAGCACATCGGTAAGCTGCTCCCCAAGGTACACGGAAAGGATGGCCGGCGGCGCTTCGTTGGCCCCCAGGCGGTGGTCGTTGCCGGCGCCTACGGTGCCAAGCCGCAGCACATCGGCATGCAGGTGCACGGCCCGGAGCACGGCAGCCAGGAACACCAGGAACTGCGCGTTGTCCTGCGGCGTGGAGCCCGGGTTGAGCAGGTTGTTGCCGTTGGAATCGCAGAGCGACCAGTTGTTGTGCTTGCCGCTGCCGTTGACGCCCTCAAAGGGCTTTTCATGCAGCAGGCAGAGGAAGCCGTGGGCCGCGGCGGTATCCTTGAGGATGTTCATGACCAGCATGTTGTGGTCAGTCGCGATATTGGCCTCTTCAAAAAGGGGAGCCAGTTCGAACTGCCCGGGCGCCACTTCGTTGTGGCGGGTCTTGGCCGGGATGCCCAGGGCTTCGAGCCGCATTTCCACATCCTGCATGAAGGCCAGCACGCGGGCGGGGATGGCGCCGAAGTAGTGGTCGCCAAGCTCCTGGCCCTTGGGCGAGGGCGCGCCAAGCAGCGTGCGCCCGGTGAGCATGAGGTCAGGGCGGAGCGCCGCCAGCCTGCGGTCAACGAGGAAATATTCCTGCTCCGCGCCGACCATGGCTGAAACGCGGGTGGCCGTTGTGTTGCCAAAGAGCCGCAGGATGCGCAGCGCCTGTGTGGAAAGCGCGTTGACGGAGCGCAGCAGCGGGATTTTGCGGTCCAGCGCCTCGCCGGAATAGGAATAGAAGAAGCAGGGGATGTGTAGCGTGCTGCCCTTGGGGCCGTGGGCAATGAATACGGGCACAGAGGGGTCCCAGGCTGTATAGCCGCGCGCTTCAAACGTGGAGCGCAGCCCGCCGGAAGGGAAGCTGGAGGCATCCGGCTCCCCTGAGATCAGCCGCTTGCCGGAAAATTCGCTGATCACGCGGCCGCCCGCGTATTCCCAGAAAGCGTCGTGCTTTTCGGCGGTGAGGCCGGTCATGGGCTGGAACCAGTGCGTGTAGTGCGTGGCGCCGTGCTCAATGGCCCAGTCCTTCATGGCGTTGGCCACCGTATCGGCGATGGAGGGATCCAGCATTTCACCGTTGCGGATGATTTTTTCCAGCTTCACGAACACGGGCCTGGGCAGGCGCTTGCGCATGACTTCAAGGTGGAAGACATCGCAGCCGAATCGTTCATCAGGATTGGCGGGGCAGGCATGGGAGCCGCCCGGCAGGGCTGAGGCGGCAATGGCCATCAGGGCACTTTGACGGGATGAAAACATGGGATTCCCCTTTGTGGGTAAAAAGCGTTGTGAATGCTTCTTATAAAGCACAAAGCGTGCCAAAGCGAGAGGATCCCTTTTAAGTGCTTTATTTCACTGTCTTTTTTATGATGCCGTGGTGAAACGCCCCTTAGGCCCGGAGGCGCGCGCAGCACCTTTTTCCACCAAATGGAAGAAAATTTTTGGGGCATCGGATGCGATAATGAGCTGTTTTTTATGTAACCATGCGGCATTATTCATTATTGAAAAAACTACCCATGTGTGCATTTTTCCCTGCGAAAACGGAACTTATTTTCAGCTTCTTGACGGGAAAACGCTCTCTTTTGTAGATTTCGCAAAAAAATGGAGGGAAGCGGAAAACGATGCCTGTGCGTTTATTGAAAGAACTTGCCCTGATGCTGGAAGAGGCGCCTTCTTCAGCGCGGATTCAGAAAGCGCTTGAGTGCCTGGCAGGCGCGTTTTCCTGCGCGCAGGGGGCCCTGTTCCTGCTTCTTCCGGACAGCACAATGGCGCATGTGCCGGCCAGCGTTGGCGTAGAGCCCTCGAGGCGGGAAACCATCCGCCTTTCCAGGATGCTGACGGATATCCTCCAAAGCGGGGAAGTCCATGTCCTGGCCGGGAAAAAGCTTGGGAGCGACGGCGCCCTCCTTGCGGATGCCGCGTATGAGCTGCATGTTTTACCATTGCGTAGAAATGATGAGCATGTGGGCGCGCTCTTCCTTGCGGCGGAGCGGGGGAAAAGCCTTTCCGCAGAGCCGCTGAAGGCCGCTGCCGCGCTCCTGGCGGCTGTGGCGGATACCCAGCGCCCCCAGGCGGGCGGGGCTGTGCCTGGCGGCAGCCGGCCTTACGGGTTTGTGGGCGGCTCTCCG
>JAGADT010000134.1 GCA_017613475.1 Desulfovibrionaceae bacterium
GCGCATGGGCGGCGGCTTTTCCAACGCTCCCTGATAACAAAGAATACTAGAAGCCGCAGCGCGGCACTCCCCAAAGCAAAGGATTACGCTGTGCACGCCACATGGTTTTTCGACAAGGCCGACCGCGACCTCCTGCGCATGGTCAACAGCGCCATGGACCGCATGGATGCAGACGACAAGCCAACAGGCCTGAACCTGCATCCGCACGGCATCCTTGAGCTGGCCACCACGCATGAATTCCGCGTCGCGCGGGCGGTTGCCAACCTGCTGGGGAGCCTTTCCGCAGGGCAGGCGGAAGACCGCCTCTCCGCCCTCCAGACCGTGCACGACGAAGTCCTGCACAGCGCCCGCACCCCCTTCCGCTACAATACGGGGCGGGTCCTCGTGCAGATTATGAAAGAGATTGTGCGCTCCCGCAGCGACAGAACGCGGCAGCTCATGCTCATGCACGATTTCCGCAAGGTCGCTTCCGGCAATCCGCGCATCGTGCGCCATTTCCTCACGCGGCACCACCTGCTGGAAATGCCAGAGGAATGGAACCAGCTGACCATGGACCACCACGTCCATGACGCCAACACCAAGGGGCGCAAAAATCCAACGCACCTGATCATGGACGCCTGGATCAAGGGCATCCGCTTCCTCTGCGTCATCTACTACAATTTCGTAGAGCCTGCCGCCGCCCGCGAGCTTTTGCGCGCGGCTGAAATCATGGGCATTTCCGTACGGATAGGCATAGAATTCCAGGTGGTTTTCCGCAGGCGCTTCGTAAACTTTGTCTGGGCGCCCAGGGGATTCACAGATACCAACGCCTTCCTGTCATTCCTGGATGAAAGAAGCACCAGGCAGCTTATGGATGAAGGGCGCAAAGCCACCCAATGGGTGGAGCGCCATGTGCTGATGGCGCTCACGCGCTGGAATACGGAGCACCGCCTCGCCCTGATGAGAGAACTCGGCATGGACCTGCCGCCGCTCGGGCAGGAGGATTTTTTGGCCTATGTCCATACGGGGCAGGCCTCTGAGCTGCACCTTGCCGAATATATCCACCGCTCCTATCTTCCGCTGTTCAAAAAGCAGGCCAACGCCCTCCAGCAGGAACGGGCCGAGGCCGAGCCCAAGCGGCAAAGCGCCATTGACGCGGCAATCCGCCGCATGGATTCCATCCTGCCTGAAACCATCCTTTCAGACTGGCTGAACCCCGGCTGCACCCCGGAACTGGCCTGCCTCACCGTGCCGGACCAAAGCTCCGACATGCCGGAAATCATGCGCCTGCCGCCGCCTGTCCTCATGGACTGGGCAGCCTCCCTGCGCAGCGGGTGCCGCATCACGCTTCAGCTGGCCTCCCTTGCGCCGGAAGACGTGCTTGAACTTTTGTGGGACGCGCACGGGCTTATCACGCACCTGGAGCTCTTCAACCTCAAGGAATGGCAGGCCGGCGCCCTGACCAGCCTGGAAGAGATCAGCAGGCTCCAGCAGTCCATCAATGACGGCAGCGTCCTCCATGTCAAGCGCATTATCCTGGACATGACGCAGCGCCTGGAAAAATCCGGCAGCGCGGATGACAAGGAACGGCTAGAAAAATTCAAGGCCATCCTGCGCGGAATCTCCAACCTCCAGGAACCCTACCGCATTTCGCCCCTTGGCTCGCAGATCGGCACGGATTCCACCAGCAACTCCAATATCCGCCACGGCATGGGGCTGGCCGTACTGGAAACGCTCCCCAAGCGCACAGCGCGGGCCCTTGCCTCAGAAAAAAACGGCTACTGCCCCCTGTACCTGCCTGTGCACGCGGAACTCACCCGCCAGAAAAGCTGGTCGGAACCTGAGCGCGTTTCGCCTTTCATGCGCATCCTCTGCAAGGTTATCCGGCGCCTGCCAGGCCTCGATGCCTTTGGGATGAACACAAGCCAGACGTGGAGCTGCAGGCTGACCGCCAGGAAGGGAAGCTCCCCAAATATCCTGACCATGGGAGGGCTTGGCACGCCCTCGGGCAACGGGCTTTGCGCCTCCCTGCCCCGTAAAAAGAAAGCCGCACGCCCGGCCCTGGGCATGGGCTACCTGAACACCCGCGTGTCTGACTGGCTGAAGGTCATAGCGGGCTTTTTGCCGGCGCAGCTGGCCTTTTACCTGACACAGACCAACAGCCTCATGATCTGGGGCGGCGCGGCGATATGGTTTGCCATTACAGGCATCCGCAACATCCCCCAGGCGGTATACGGCGGCGGAGGCCGCTTTTGGACAACGTCCATGCTGCGCTGGAACAACTATGTCAGCTGGTCGCGCATCTGCGATTCCCTGCTGTACACGGGTATTTCCGTCCTGCTGCTGGAATGGGGGATACGGGTGCTTTTGCTGGAAAAGCTCTTTTCCTGCGACGTGTCAAACCACCCTGTCCTCGTCTTCACCATCATCGCGGCGGCCAACAGCGTTTACATCGCCTGGCACAACATCTACAGGGGCTTCCCCCGCTCCGCCGTCATTGGCAACCTCTTCCGCAGCGCCCTGGCCATTCCCCTCTCCATCGCCTACTTTGACGGGCTCTGCGCCCTCGCCGCCTTCTGGGGCTCCGCGGACCCGGCCATGCTGCTTCAGCCCGGCGCGGCCATCATCTCCAAAGCCGCTTCAGATACAGTGGCCTGCATCATCGAGGCCATTGCCGACCGCAACAACAACCGCCGCCTGCGCCTCTGGGACTACACCACAAAAATCAAGAACATTTTTGACGGCTACGCCCGCCTGGAACTCCGCTTCCCTGACAACGACGTCATGGACCTCTTAAAAGAACCAGGCGCGCTGGCAGGCTTTCTCTCGCGCAAAGACAAGGAAGCGCTGCCAAACGCCATTGCCGACGCGCTGGACCTTATGTACTTCTGGCTCTACCAGCCCTACGCCCAGCAGACGCTGCGCACCATTGTCCATGCCATGACGCAGGAAGAACGCCTCCTCCTGGAACGGACCCAGGATGTCCTGCTGCTGACGCACGATGTCAGCCTGCTTTTTGTGGAAGGCCTTGTCGGCAGCAATTTCGCCATGGCCCTCTCCTTCTACCTCAGCCATTACGAACGCTATGTGGAAGACATGCACCGCCTCTGCTCCAGGAAGGAGCAGGATGCAGGCAGGGGACCTGAGGAACAGGAGCTGGCAGGAAAACCGGAAGAAACGCCGCAGGACGCGTCCGCGGCTTCCGGAGAGTGACCGGGCATTGCGCTATTTTTCCGCCTGCGATGAAGATGTCAGGCGCTTCAAAAATTTATCGCGGCAGTCATAGCTGCAAAAATGATAGACCGTTTTGCCGCTGCTCACTGAAATGGATGACTTAACATCCACGTACACGCCGCATTCCGGGTCCTTGACCATTTCGCCGTCAATGACGCGCTGCTCCTTCTGCTTCTGCGCGGCTTCGTTTTTCTTCGCGCGCTCGTTCTGGAACATCCTGTAAAGCATGTAGGCAGCAACAATAAAAACTATAAAGCGCAGCATAAAAGCCCTCCTCCATACCATTGCGTCTATTGAAAAATGCGCCGTCCTTCCACCAGGTACGCAAGGCAGCGCAAAAGCTCCTGCACAGAACGCCCGTCCGGCAAAACAAGATCAGGAGCGATTTCAGCAAGGGGAACCAGCACGAAAGCCCGCTCTGCAAGGCGGGGGTGCGGCAGCCAAAGGCGCGCTGTCTGCACAACGGACGCACCAAACAAAAGCAGGTCCATATCAATCACGCGGGGGCCAAAACGGTACTCAGGGTCCTGGCTGCGGACCCTGCCAAGCCTTGCTTCCTCCTCCAGAAGAAGATCCAAAAGGCGTTCAGGCGTCCATTCAGGGCCTGCCCCAAGCTGCAAAACCTGGTTGCAGAACCATGGCTGGCTGCGGTACCCTTGCGGCTCCGTGAGATAGATGGAAGATTCCGCCAAAATCTCAAGCCCGCGGGAAAGGAGCGCCTGGCGCGCCGCTTCAAGATGCCGCTCAGCCTCCCCCATGTTTGAGCCAAGGCTCACAAAAATTCCGCCATGTGTGTTCATACAGTCTCACTAGTCTGCGCGGAAAGCTGTGTCAATCCAGGTTAAAAGCCCGCGTTCCGCGGCTTTTTTGCGCTCCGCACAGGACAGGAAGAAACCGCAGCTCCCCTGCAAAACGCTCCGCAGCCATGCCAAACGAAAACAAGTTCTTCCCAGAAAAGCAAGCCATGCGCTGGCTGGAACAGCTCTTAACCGTGCGCGGGCTGTCACGCAACACCGTTGCGGCCTACGGCCAGGACCTGGACGAGCTTTCCCTTTTCCTCAACGAACTGCAGGAACCCTTTTCCTCGCTGGATGAAGAAAAGCTGATGCTCTTTACAGCCTGGCTCAGGCGCAAAAAAGACAGCAGCCGGACGCTGGCCAGGCGCCTTTCGGCTTTGCGCCAATTCTGCCTCTGGTGCCAGGAGGAAGGGCTGCTGGCGGATAACCCGCTGGCGCTTGTAGACGGCCCTAAGCTGCCGGCCCGCCTGCCCACCGTCCTCTCCCGCGAAGAAATGCAGAGCCTGCTGCACGCACCCGTCACAACCGGCAGCAAAGCGCACCTGGGGCTGCGGGACCAGGCCATGCTGGAGCTCCTGTACGCGGCAGGGCTGCGCGTTTCCGAGCTGGTCTCGCTTCAGCCGCTCGACGTAGACCTGCAGGCCGGCATTGTGCGCGTTTTCGGCAAGGGCAGCAAGGAACGCCTTGTGCCCCTGCATGACAGGGCCGTTGCCCTGCTGAAAAACTACCTGCGCGATACGCGCCCGCTGTTCGGCCCTGTGGACAACGCGCTCTTCCTGAACCGCTCAGGCAAACACCTGACCCGCCAGAGCGTCTGGCGGCTGGTCAAGGGCTATGCGCTTAAGGCCGGCATCCGCAAGGATATTTCGCCGCACACCTTCCGGCATTCCTTTGCCACGCACCTCTTGGAAGGCGGAGCGGACCTGCGCTCTGTCCAGCTCCTCCTGGGGCACGCGGACATGATCGCCACTGAAATCTACACCCATGTCCAGGCGCAGCGCCTGCGCTCCATCCACAGGCAGTACCACCCCCGCGGAACTGTTGATGAGGAGTGAAGCCCCCTGGCTTTCCTGCAGCCCGCCCGCAACGGAATCATTGCCATGAGCCTGCGCTCCAGCCCGGGCATATCCCCTCTTTGGGACTGATGCAGAAGGCTGATCAGCCCCGCGCGCATTTGGGGCTTGCCTGAACAGGATATCCCGCAGGCGGACTGCGCCCACCCCCTGCCCCAAATCCCTGGAGAAACAAAACCCCGCCGCCGGAAAACCGGCAGCGGGGTGTTTTTTCAGCTCAGCC
>JAGADT010000135.1 GCA_017613475.1 Desulfovibrionaceae bacterium
CCAGGAACCCGTCACCATTCCCCGCGGGCAGGCCATGTTCCAGATAGACGGCGCCGCTGCCGGCTCCAGGGATTTCGGCTTTGCCGGGACCAAGGGGGAAATCGCCTTTGGGGCGGACCCCTCGCTCCTGGTGAAAATGCAGCCCAAGAGCGCCCAGAGCGGAAAGAAGGGCCTCATTGACAGGCGTTCCACCTATGAATGGAACTGGACAATCACAGTGCGCAACGCCCACAATTTCCCCGTGAAGGTGCGGGTTGAAGATCCGGAACCGCAGCCGGCGAACAAGGACATCCAGGTTACCGTCACGTCCAACCCTCCGGCTGAGATCAAAAAGCATGCGCTCACCTGGGAGATGGAGGTGCCTGCCGGCGGACAAAAGGACATTGAACACAGCGTCAGCTTCTCCGCCCCCGCGGAGCTCCATGCCATACCGGGGAGGTAGGGCGGCAATAACCCTATTCCGCATGGTATCCAAGCCTGCACAAAATCCCTGGTGCAAAGCCTTTCAAAGCCTGCCCACCAGCCCCCGCCCCTCACATGAGACAGCGGGGGCTTTTTTTATCCCCGTATCATGCACAATTTTTTATGCATTCTCCTTGACGTTATGCAAATTTTTGTGCATGCTTATTGCCGCTGGAGGGACGATGAAACGCAAAGACATCATCCGACAACAGGCAGAGGCGGGGTTTTCCTTTGAGGAAGGCGGAAACCACACAAACGTCCTGAAGGATGGCAAGGTTGTTTCCCAGGTTCCCAGGCACAGGGAAATTCCCCAAAGAACCGTCTGGAACATTGAAGACCAGACGGGAATCAAGCTGAAAGGCAAATAGGGCGGCATCACCGCTTTTATTCTCCATGAAAAGCCTCCGCGAGAGATAGAAAAGGGAGTGTCCCCCTTTTAACTTCATTCTGGCGCGGATGAGCAAAGGCCGCTGCTGAGCCGGGTGAATGAAAGGGGCTGTGCCCCAGGGAGGAAGCCATGAAGCATTATTTCGCGGTATTTACGCCGGAGCCTGATGGCATGTTTTCCATCTGGTTCCCTGACATTCCGGAAATAGCCACCTGCGGAACAGACATCGACAACGCCATGGATATGGCGGCGGACGCGCTCAAGACCATGGCGCAGGCTTATGTGCGGGAGGGGAGGTCCTTCCCCGAGCCTTCCAGCCTTGCCGATGTGAAAAAAGCCAACGATGCCTTTTGCGCAAGGCACGGCGTTTCAGGCGAGACGTCTTTTTATCCGCTGATTCCTGCGCCGAATACCGACAGGACAACGGTCCACCTTTCGCTTTCCATGCCGAAGTTCGCCGTGGAAGCTCTTGACCGCAAGGCAAAGCTCGCAGGGATGACGCGATCCGGCTATGTGCAGGCCATGGCCATGAGCTAAGTAAGGTCAGGCAGGCAACGGCTGATTTCTTCAAGGCATCGCCTCCTCCCCCTTGAGGTGCATCATGCAAAGCTACTACTATCTGGCCTTTGTGCCGTGTGAAGAAGGCGTGTACGCGATTTTCTCCCCGGATTTCCGGGAAATAAGCTCCCAGGGTGAAACGCTTGCGGAATGCATGGCCATGGGAGAAGACGCGCTTGCCATAGCAGCGGAAGAATATGCCAGGCTGCGCCGCCCAATGCCGGAGCCCTGCGCCCTTGATGAAGCCCGCCGCCGCATGGAGGCTTTTTTTACGGAAATGGATATCAGGCCCGCAGGCGCAGTCCAATACCAGCTGGGGGGCGCGCCTGATACGGATATGACGCCGGTAAAAATTTCCGCGACCTTTACCCGCTACGCCCTGGACGTTATCGACCGCAAGGCCAAGGCCCGCGGCATGACGCGCTCCGGCTTCCTGGCTGAGCTCGCGCTGAACGCCTGAGCCACATATCCCCAGCCAATTAAAGAGGAGGAAAGGCTGCTGCCCTTCCTCCTCTTTTCATACGCAAAGCGCGTTGTACGGCTTACCTGGAGAGTTCGCAGAGGCGGCTCTGCCCGTTGACGCGGATTTCAGCGCGGGCGTGCGACGCATCTTCATACATCACGGCAGCCACCGTGCCTTCCGCCTGCGTGCTGCGCGCCACATCCCTGAAAAAGACATCCGCCCCTTCCTGCAGCCTGCCTTCATAGCGCACAACAATCTCCACCCTCATGCCTGTGGAATCCCAGCCGCTCCAATATTCCGTGGCCAGGGCTGGAAAAGCCATCGCCAGAAGGAGCAGCAGCGAAAACAGGATAGAACGCATGGCCTCCCCCTTATCTCTGCTGCCGCTGGAGCTGGAGGACTGAGCCGTTCTGCATCAGCAGAAGCACATTGCCGTTGATCTGCCAGGTACTGACGCCCTTCTGCCCTGCAGCCTGTCCTGCCGTGATGGAGAACTCCATCCTGTTGCCATTCAGGATGAAGACGCCGGCTTCCGTCTGCTGGCCGTTGGCAAGCACACGGTACTGGGAGCCTGAGAACACAAAGGTGACCACGGCGCCATTGGGCAGCTGCGTGCTCCACGCGCCTTCCAGCGGCGAGGCGCCGCCAGGCTGAGGCATAGGCTGGGGCATGGGCTGCGGCATAGGCTGGGTCCCTGTCTGCTGGACCTGCCCGCCCGGCACGCCGTTCATCTGCTGGCGGATCAGCACCGTGCCGTCGCCAAGGCGGAGCCTGTTGCCTTCAATGGCAAAGGTCACATCCAGGGGCCTGGCATTGGTGAACTGGACGTGCAGCCTGTTGCCCTGCACCGTATAGGGGCCGTAGAACTGCTGCCCGTTGATGTTGAGCCCGCACATGCCGTTCATGAACATCATGATGAGCATGGTCTGGCCGTTATTGGCGGCCCAGGCGCCTTCCAGGCTCTGGCTTGAAGAAACCTGCGGCTGGGGAACAGGAGACGGAACAGGCGAGGGCACAGGAGAAGGCACGGGCTGCGGCGGCATGACCTGCGTCTGGGCCCCACCCTGCCGCCTCAGGCGCGAGCCATCGGAAAGCAAAAGCATATCGCCTTCGATGCGGAAGGAGAAGGTGAGAGACTGCCCGTTGGGAAAATAGATGATCAGCTGGCTGCCCTGCACCGCATAGGTGCCGTTTACCTGCTGCCCGTTGGCAACGATGACGCAGATGCCCCCGGGCTGGAAAAGCATATCCACGCTCTGCCCCGAGGCATCACTGGCGAACCACCTGCCAAGAAGCGCCTGGGCAGAGGGCACGGAAGCCTGCTGGGGCTGCGTCGTGGGCTGATTGCCATTGTCGCCAAAGAAGGGCGGAAAGCCATCCGCAGCCCTGGTGCTGCCCATATCGGGAAGGCCCTTGCTCCCCTGGACACCTGCAGGCGCCATAGGCAGGGCAGACGGCTTGCTCTCCAGCCCGGGAAGCTTGCTGCCAAGGCTCCCCGTTCCCGCGGGGGCGATGGCTGAGCCGCCGCCAGCGGCACTGCGCATGGACTCAGAAACACCCATCAGGGCCGTGCCCACAAGCGGCATATCCTTCCCCGCCTTAGGCTGCGCCGGCTTTTCCGCCGCGGCCGCGGGGACCCCGGCTTTGTGGGGAGATGCCGCGCTACTTTTGGCACCCGCGGCTGAAGAGATGCCCGCAATGCTGAAGACAAGGCTGAAAGCCAGGATCAGCGGCATGATGCCCCTGCAAAAAAGCTGCATGGTTTTCCTCCTATTCTGCCCGGGACTGCTGCCCGGGGGGTGAAAAAAGCGTTCCGCCGCCCGCCCTTCCGGGAAATGGCGGGCAGGCAGCCTGCCTTCTGTCAATGTAAAAATTTCCACTGCAGATTGACCTTGCATGGACTCTGTTGCTAAATAGCCTAAAGTTCAGGCAAGTTCAAGGAGAGCCTATGAAAGCGTTTCCTGCGTTCATCCTTGCCATTCTGGCGCTGTCAGCCCTTAGCGCTTACGCCCGCCCCCTGCAGGACTATCCGGAAGCCAGGGGCAAAGTGTGGAAAAGCCTTTCCTATTCCGACAGGCTTGGACGCCACACCGTCATCCTGTCCCGCAAAAGCTATGCCAGCCAGCCCAGCAAAAACGACAGGGATTTCATCTGCAGCAATGAGGAGCTTTACGGCTGCGATTATATAAAGTCCAAAACAAAGCCCCGCCTGCTGTGGCGCATGCGCGATCACGTGCACGACTGCCCGACCAGCGCCAGGGCCGAATTCTCTCCGGACAGCCCCGTGATTACCGACCTCAACGGCAACGGCATTTCAGAAGTCTGGATCACCTATTACATTGGCTGCCACGGCGACGTAAGCCCGGACGGCATGAAAATCCTCATGTACGAAGGCGGCAAAAAATACGCCCTGCGGGGCGAAACCTTTGTGCATGTGGACGGCATGGACCTGGGAGGCAACTATAAGGCCGACCCTGCCTTTGCCGGCGCTCCCGCGCCATTCCTCCGCTTCGCCGACAAGCTGTGGCAAAAAAATATGCGGCGCTAAACATCCAAGGAGGCGCTCATGCATCTCTTCCTCCGCACTGTTGTCTTTCTTTTCTGCCTTGCCGCGGCGCTGCCGGGCTTCTGCGGCAAAGGGCTTGCCCAGCAGGCGCCCCAGCCCGCGGAATGGACCATCATGGTCTACATGGACGGCGACAACAACCTGGAGCACTTCGCCCTTATGGACCTCCTGGAAATGGAGCAGTCCATCCCGGAAAATGTGCATGTCATCGTGCTGCTGGACAGGCACAAGGGGTACAGCAATGTCCTTGGCAACTGGACGGGGACACGGCTCTACCGCGTGCGCAGGGGCGCGCCTTTTGACATAAAGCAGGCGGCCAACGGCATGTCTGTTCCGCTGCCGGAGAACCTGGCCTCAGAACTGCTGGAAGACTGGGGCGAAGCCGACATGGCCGACCCCGCCACGCTCACCCGCTTTATCACGGCGGCCGCCGCCCGTTTCCCCGCCCGCCGCTATGCCCTGGTGCCCTGGAACCACGGCAGCGGCGCGTCCGTCAACGGCATGCTCAGCGATGAAGACGGCGGCAGGGGCGTGCGGGGCAAGGGCTCGATGAGCATCAGCCAGTTCATCACCGCCGCGGAAAAGGGCGCCGCAGCCCTGCCCGGAAAGCGCTTTGACCTGCTCAAATACGAGCTCTGCCTCATGGGCCAGCTGGATGTCATGGCGGAAAGCGCCCGCGTCGCGGACTACGCCCTGGCCTGCCCTCCTGAGGAGCCTGCCCAGGGCTCGGACTACCTGAATATCATGCCGCTCTTCCGCGCGGATGTCTCCACGGAGGAGCTGGTCCGCCGCATGGTGGACATCAACGTCAAATATTATGCGGAGCTTGGGCGCCCGGCGGCCTTTTCCGCCTACAGGCTCGCCCACATGAAAGAGGTGACGGAGGCCATGAGGCAGCTTACGGACCAGCTTAAGGGGCTTACCGGCGCGCGCTTCAAGGAACTGACCCGCGCCACCTGCTTCGCGACGCATTACGAAAACCTCCTGGAAGACCTCACCCGCGGGCAAAATGCCATGTCTTCCGTGGAGCTCGCCGACTGGCTGGACCGCCTGGAAAGGGAAGTTCCCGGCGTTTCCGCGGACGCGCTCAAAAGGCTGCGTGAAGCCTCGCGCAGGCTTGTCTACCACGCCGCGACCACGCCCAACCTGCCGGAGTGCAGGGGCGTGACCCTGTACCTGCCGCTGCGCAGGGAATATGAGCATTCCGCGTACAGGAGCACGGCCTTCGCCAGGGAATCCGGCATGGCAGGCTACCTCTCCGCGCTCTACACGGCGCAGGACACGCTGGGGGACAACAAGCCCAAAATCAGCAACGTCGTCGTGGGCAGCCCGCGCCTTAAGCCGGGGCGCGACGGAAAATCAGGCGCGGATTTTGACATCCTGCCGATCAGCCACCTGACCCCCTTTTACCGCAACGTCATCCGCTTTGACGTCACAGGCACGGGCATTCTTTTGACAAAGCTCATGCAGTTCGACCAGCACGGCACGGAACGCCGCGTGTGTTTTGAACAGCTCGTGACCGACTCTTCTGACAACAAAGGCCGCTCAGATTCAGGCGGCAGCCTGTTCAGCGAGATATCCCCCGTGTACAACGACGGGACGACCACGCTGATGCGCGAGTTTTCCGTGCGCTACAAGGTGAGCAACGGCACAAGCCTGGGCGACATCACCATCACAAACCTCAACCCTTCCCGCGATTTCGCCAAGAATGTTTCCATAGGCTACGGGCTGTACCGCGACAGCACAACCGGCGGACAGGATGTGCTGGTTCAGGTGCAGTTCAGCAACCGTATGCGCTTCCCACTCAAAATGACCGCCTATGAAACGGACAGCAATGGCCGGATCATCGGCATGAGGGGCATGCTGCCGCGGACGGACGGCGTTTTCCGCCCGGAAGTGACCGTGCTGGACGCCAACTTCAATAAGCGCCGGACATACGGCCCGCCCATGCCGCTCTCCAGCGGCGTATTCCTCCTGACCGTGGACATGATCGACGACGGCGCACAGGTCGGCGACATTATCGTTGCCGAAACCATGAACGGCGCAAAAGCCTATGCCGTCAGCCCTGTTGTGCCCGTGCGGCACAATCAGGAACAGGTGTCCCTGCGTGAAAACGCACGGCAGAACGGGCTTGGAAACCTGTTTGGCAAGTACGCCATGATAGAGCTCGCCAGCTTCAGGAAAGACCCTGTCCTTGCACTGCCTACGTTCCAGACCGTGGAATTTCACAACACGCAGCCCAATTTTAGCTTTACAGCCCGCCAGGGGGAAAAAACCAGCGGCTCCGGCCTCCTGAACTGGATGCCGTTAGGATTGCCGCAGATTTCCCTGCACAAGAAATCTACCCTGCCCGGCGTGCCCCTGGGCGATACCATCCAGACCTGGTACGCCTTCCTGAAAGGCCAGGGGCCGGAGCGCGTCTGGTACTGCATCGGCATGGGCGACGGAACACGCTGGGCCCTTGTGCCCCTGGAGCAGTATCAAGAACAGTTCCTTGAGGGCGTATGGATAAGCGATACCGAGCGCTGGGAATTTAAGGGGAATACCGTTCAGCTCACCCGCGACGGGCATACCGGGCGCGGCACCTTCCATCTTAAGGAACATATCCTTTCCGCAACGAACATGCCGGCAGATGAATACGCCGTGTACCTGGACAGGGAACACGGGCGCATGACGCTCATAACCAGGCGGGGCGTGGCTTCCATCCTCACCAGGGAAGGCATGGCCCAGCCTTCCGCCGGGACTGGGGGCAGCCAGGCGCCGCAGGCCGCCCCGCCCGCGGCCCAGGCCCTTGCCGGGCAGTGGCTGAGCGGCCCGGAAACGGGGTACGCCCGCCTCAGCATCACGCCCGTGCCAGGCACCCAGTTCTTCAACCTGCGCCTTGTAAGCCAGGGGCAGGGGGAAACCGTATGCACCTTTGCCGTTTCAGGGCAGCAGCTGCTGGCCACCTTCCGCGACAACTCGCGGGCCATCATCCGCTATGCCCTCATCAATAACAGTTTAACCCTCTTCTTCCCCAACATGCCTGAAATCCGTTTCACACGGCAGTAGCGGCCCAGCCGCGGGAGTGTCCTCATGATCAAGAAACTGTTCGCCTGCCTGCTTGCCCTCTTTCTCCTTGCCTTTGCCGCGGAGCCCATTCCGGCCCAGCCAAACATGCCCGCCTATGCGCAGGCCCTGCAGGGCGCGTGGGCCGGCAGCAATGGGCGGGATACCCTCATCCTCATGTTCATGGGCAGCAACTGCGCCCTGGGCATGAACGGCCAGCAGATGGCCGGCGTCTGGAACCTTGCGGGCAACCGCCTCAACATGCAGTTCCAGAACGGCAAAACCCTCTCGTACAGCATCGCCATGCAGGGGGATTCGCTCATTCTGGATGGCAACATGCGCCTCACGCGGCAGGCCATGCCGGGCATGCCCCAGGCTGCGCCCTTCCCTGGCGGCCAGCCGCAGGGCGGGACCTGGGGAGGCCAGCCCCAAGGCGGCTCATGGGGCGGGCAGCCTCAAGGCGGTACATGGGGGGGACAGCCGCAGGGTGGACAGCCTCAGGGCGGAACCTGGGGTGGACAGCCGCAGCAGCCTTTTGCAGCCGCAAGCCCGCTTGAAGGCACCTGGTCGGTGCAGATCCCCCAGGGCAAGCGCTCTTTCCGCTTTGCCGGCAACAGGTACGCCCAGCTCCTGAACGGCCAGGTCCTGGAGGAAGGCGTCTTTTCCCTGCTGCCTGACGGACGCTTCCAGTTCCAGGTCACCAGCGGCCAGTACGCGGGCCAGAGGGGGGAAAACCGCGTCAGCATCAATGGCAACGCGCTGACTGTCACCTGGCCTGAAGGAAACTCCATCACCTTCACCAGGGATGGCATGCCCGCCCAGCAGCCCGGGGCTTTTGGAGCCGCAACGCCGCTGGAAGGGCGCTGGATATGGGCTAAAAAGGCTTCGATAAGCTTCGGCTACGTTTTTTCCGGGAACCGCTTCACCTTTTTCTATAATGGCATGGAAGCATCCCGCGGGACCTTTGAGCTTACCCAGCTGCGCCTGATCATGCACCACGAAACAGGCCCTGACGCCGGCAAAACGGATGACCTGGGCTACAGGCTGGCCGGCAACCGCCTGGTCATCTTCACCTCGAACGACCCCAACATGCACCCCATCCCCTTTGTGCGCCAGTAAGTGAAAAACGCGCCGGCGGCGCCTCCTAAAAAAAGACGCCGCCGGCAGGAAATGCCATGAACCATCCATTAGCCGCCGCTGCCGCCTGGCTCTGCCTGCCTGGGCTTTTTTCACCCTGCCTGGCGGCAGATGCCGTGCCTGATTCCTGCAGGGAGTACAGGAACAGCCCCCGCTACGATACCTGCCAGAACGCCCGGAAATACGGGCTTTCGCTCAACGCGGCCGCGCTGGCGGAACAGCTGGCGGAACGGGATTTTGCGGCGGAATTCTGCGGTGCGGAGCCAGACCCTGCAACGCAGCGCCATACGCAATCCCTTTTGTCTGGGTCCGCCAATATGCGCGCCCTGCATGACGCCCACCTGGTTTCGCTACGCGAGCGCTGCGTGTACGACCCTGACGGCTGGTGCCAAAGCATGGGCTTCCAGCGCCGCGGCAGGCGCTGAGCGCCCGCTGGCAGCGCCTCCCCATGCCGCATCTTTTACCCAAAGGATCCCGTGATGAAACGCCTGCTCCTGCCGCTCCTGGCCATCCTCCTGTGCGCCGGTCCTGCCTCCGCCCGCGTCACGTACGGGAAGGACGCCTCCACAAAACCGGAAGCCTATTTTTCTGTGAATGACCAGGGGCTGGACAGCGCCGCGCTTCTACCCCCGCCGCCGGACTATAACAGCATCCTTTTCCTGCACGACAGGGACATGTACGCCTACGGACTTTCCCTAAGAGGCACGGAAAGGGCGAAGCAGGCCGCGGAAGACGCCGACACAAAACAATTGCCAAAAGTCTTTTCCAAAGCCTTTGGGGGGGAAATCACGCAGGAAGCCATGCCGGAACTCTTTTCGCTGCTCCGGCGCGCGAAGTCGGAACTTGGCAGCATGTCCACACGAACAGCAAAGGATACGTTTAAGCGCGTGCGCCCATTCGTCCTTTTTAACGACCCGACCTGCTACCCGCCCCATGAAAAAAAGCTGAGGAAGCAGCCCTCCTACCCTTCCGGGCACAGCTCCCAGGGCTGGGGCATTGCCCTGCTGCTGGCCGAAATCAACCCCGGCAGAAAGGAGATCATCCTGCGGCGGGGCTATGAATACGGGCAGAGCCGGGTCATCTGCGGCTACCACTGGCAGAGCGACGTGGACGCTGGCCGGCTTGCCGCGGCCGGGGGCCTCGCCAACCTGCACGCCAACCCAGCCTTCCTGCGCCACCTGGAACGGGCGAAAAAGGAATTCGCGAAGCTTGCTGCGCAGGGAAAAGTCAAGACGGAGTAAGGAGAGGAAAAGCAGCGGCTCCCGCCGGCATCCCGAATCAGGGAGAATGCCGGCGGGAGCCGTTTTTCATGGGCCTTTGCTTTCCGCTATCGTTCCCATCCCTTCCCGCGCGGGGAGGGCAGGGACGCGATGCAAAAAGGCGTTATGGAACGTGTTTATGGCGCGCAGGACCCCGCCAGGCTGTCAGGTCCAGCGTTGCAGGGCTTTTGCGTTTTTGGGGGCCGGATGGGGATTATGCCGGCCCTGAGGTTATCTGGAGGCTTTTTTCGCGCGGCAGACGCCAAAGCCAACGAGGTTCATCCTTCTGCGTACAACGATCATGAGAGGCTCCTTTCCGAGCAGAAGCTGCGTTAGGTGTTAAGTTCCTGTATCAGGCAGCAGGAGATTACCATAGAGCAGAAGCTCTTTCCCCCTCACGCCTGAATGGTAGACGGAATAATTGAAATGCAGCTCTGAAGACGCGCAGCTGCGGTACAGCTCCCGGA
>JAGADT010000017.1 GCA_017613475.1 Desulfovibrionaceae bacterium
CGCATTCGATGGACGTGCCAAGGACGAGGATTTCCCTGGCCGTAAACAGCTCGGCTTCAGGAATGGGGCGCGAGGCCGCGGGCATGGAGGCGGAAGCCAGCTCAGCCGCCTTGCGCACTGTGGTGCCTGGCAGGGCATTGCGGAACAGCGGGGTGGCAAAGCAGCCTGCTGCGTCCACAATGGCTATGTTGGATACGGCGCCCTCGGCAAGGTTGCCGTCTTCATCAAAGGAAAAGCTGAGGTCCGCGCCTTTTTTTGCGGCTTCAAGGCACATCAGCACGCCAGGCAGGTAATTGGCTGTCTTGAGCTGGGCAAAGGTTGCCTGGCGGACGGGGATGGCGCTGCGGCAGGCTGTGAGCCCCTTGGCGTACCATTCTTCGCTGTGCGCCGGCGCGGCGTAGGCAATCACGTAAAGGCTGGCCCCCTGGCATTCTGAAGGCTCTATGCCAAAGCCCCCGGGCCCCCGGCCCATCAGCACGCGGATATTGCCTTCCGGGCTGTCCGCAGCCCTTGCCACATCCAGGATGATGGCGCGCAGCGCGTCCTCAGGGCAGGGTGGTTCAATGGCAAGCCCCTGAGCGGAATGGGCGAAGCGGCGCAGGTGCGCTTCAAGGTTAAAGATTTTTCCCTGGGAAAAGCGGATGGTTTCAAACACGCCGTCGCCGCGGTGAACAAGGTGGTCGTCCAGCGGGGCGAGAAGGCAGGCCGGGTCCTTGCAGATGGCGCCGATGCGCTGTTCATAGAAGGCAAGGATGCGCTCAGCATTAGGCCGTTCGGTGGACTGCACTTTTTGGAGCCATTGGCTGCCGCTGAGGATGGGGAGCATGGCACCCTCCGTAACGTGTGGTTATAGGCTTTTGCGGCGGATTGGAGACCCGCCATAATGGAGGGAGGCGGCCCCTTTTTGGAAAGGCGCCGCCTCCTCAGAATGCCAGCCAGCGCCGGCTATTTTTTAAGGAAGAGCCCCTTGTCAGGCACGCGCAGCAGGTCGCGCTTCAGCAGCTCTTCGGCAATCTGCACGGCGTTGAGCGCAGCGCCTTTGCGGATGTTGTCGGCCACAACCCAGAGGTTCAGGCCGTTGGCAATGCTTTCGTCCTCGCGGATGCGGCCCACAAAGGTCAGGTCTTCACCGGCGGCGTCAATGGCGAGGGGATAGATTTTTTCCTTGGGGTTGTCCAGCACCTGGACGCCGGGAGCCTGGGCCAGGATGGCGCGGGCTTCCTTGGCCGTAAGCTTGCGCTTGGTTTCAATGTTCACGGATTCGCTGTGGCCATAGAACACGGGCACGCGCACGCAGGTCGCCGTAACCTTGATGCCGGGATCTTCCATGATCTTGACCGTTTCGTTGACCATTTTCATTTCTTCCTTGGTGTAGTCGTTGTCAAGGAAGACGTCGATGTGCGGCAGGCAGTTGAAGGCAATCTGGTAGGGGTAGACCTTAATTTCAGGGTCCTGGCCGTTGAAGAGCTGGCGCACCTGGCGTTCAAGTTCGTCAAGGCCTTTCTTGCCCGTGCCGGACACCGCCTGATAGGTGGAGACCACCACGCGGGTAATGGCCGCGGCGTCGTGGAGGGGCTTTAAGGCAACCACCATCTGGATGGTGGAGCAGTTTGGGTTGGCGATGATGCCGTTGTGCTTTTCAAGGGCATGGGGGTTGACTTCCGGCACCACAAGCGGGCAGCGGTCATCCATGCGCCAGGCGCTGGAGTTGTCCACCACAACGCATCCCGCAGCCGCGGCATGGGGGGCGAACTTTTCGGAGGTGGAGCCGCCGGCCGAGAATATGGCAAGGTCAATGCCTTCAAACACGTCTTCCTTCAGCTCGCGGACAGTGAGTTCCGTATCGCCGAAGGGCACTTTGCTGCCGGCGGAGCGGGAAGAGGCAAAGGGAATGACTTGGGCGGCGGGGAACTTTCTGCTGTACAGGGTGGCAAGCATTTCCCGGCCTACAGCGCCGGTGGCGCCGACAACGGCAACGACGGGTTTTTTCTGGGGCATAACCATGTTTCTCCATGAGGTTGTGAATGGAACAGGCACACTGCCTGAGGTGCATCATATAGAAAAGGAGCGGACTCCTCCCTGTTTTAATGTCCGCATTGTCCTGTTTCTGTCAAGAGAAAAGGATGCCCTGCCCAAAAGATGGGGGGATTTTTACACGGAAAAGGGGCCTGGCGGGGGAAAATTGCAGGAAAATGGCTGGAAGCCCCTTGCCGTTTGGCGGACTCGTCGTTATCTTCTTGCCCGCGTCAGTGGAATTTTTCCAGATTTTTTAGGGCAGGGCGCTGGCCGCTGCCGCAGCAGGAGAAGAAAATGGCGTACCGCATTCCCATGACCGCCGACATGACGTTTCCCATGCAGTTGAAAACCCTTGCGGATGAAGAGCTCCTGGATTACTGGGCCGAAGTGCAGAAAATTGACGGGGTCTTCAACAGCGAAAACTCCCAGTTTGTTCCCTGCCAGGATTATGAACGGCAGATTGTGTGGGAGCTTCAGCTCCGCAGCGGGGGACAGCGCGTCCAGGTCCAGAAGTAAAAAACGCTGCGTTTTTTTGCAGCGCAGGATTCAGGCAAACGCAAAACGGGCAGCCGCAGCAACGCGGGCTGCCTGTTTTTTTGCATCAAAAGCTGTCTGCCATGCAGGGCACGTCCCCGTATTTGTTGGAGGGGCCTGAGGGCAGGCTCATAATGATGAGCCAGGCAATCGCGCTTATGGGCAGCAGTGTAATGATGATCGTTGCTGGGAGCAGCCACCAGCCGGAGAAGCCACGGTCGTGCAGGCGGCGCACGGTGACGGAAAGGCAGGGGATTATTGCCGCAAGGCTGAACAGCAGCCAGAAAAGGACTGCAAGAGTCCCAAGCGTTCCGCTTATGGTATATGCAGATATGACAAGCGCAATGGAGACCGCCTGAACAGCGGACATAAAGAGCTGGAACCACCAGTATTCAGCCCGCGTTGCCCGGCCTGTAAATGTGGCGTACTTTTTGAAGCAGGCCGTGATGGCTTCCTGAAATTCCATGCAGCGCTGAAAACGGCTCGGGCTCGGCGTTCCCGCAGGGGCTGCGCGCGTGTCATCGCCTGGCTGTCGGAAAGCCGTTTGCCTTATGGAATCGTCCGTGAGTGGAGGCGGTGTCGTTATGCCTTCTTCAGGCCTTGTCTTGTTCAGCATGATAGCCATTGCCGCCTCCCCGGGGTCTGTAATTTTTTTGTAATGGAATCAGTTTGTTATATACGCTGGCCATTAGGGGGCAGAATTTGCCAGAAAGGGCAGCCGCAGCAACGCGGACTGCCCGTTTTTTGGTATCAAAAGCTGTCCGCCGTGCAGGGCACGTCTCCGTATTTGTTGACCGGGCCTGAGGGCAGGCACATGAAGATGAAGAGCGGAATCAGCCCGATGATCGTCAGCCCAATCAGCAGCCACCAGCCTGTATGGTCCCTGTCGTGCAGGCGGCGTACCCCTACGGCAAGGTGTGGAAGAAAGGTCACAACGAAAAAGAGCAGGGAGAGGCAGTCCGCAAATGCGGCAACCGTTCCGTTGCCCATTGGAGGGGAAAATAACCCTTCGCCCAGGCCGAGGATGAAGCTGACGAGGAAGCAAAAGAGCTCGAACCACCAGTATTCAGCCCGTGTTGCCCGGCCCTTGAAGGTGGCGTACTTTTTGAAGCAGGCTGTGATGGACTCCTGAAATTCCATGCAGCGCTGCATGGGCCGCCGGGAGTGCCCGGGCGTATTGTCCGGCGTAAAAGGCGCCTCATGGTTGCCTGGCTGAATGAAATCTTGCTGCCTTAAGGAATCATCCCTGAGCGGAGGCGGAGTCGTCATGTTTTCTTCAGACATGGCTTTTTCCTTTCAAGAAGAGGGGGGCTGGCGTTGGAACGGGCACTGGGCAAAAAACGCCCAGAGCAGACGGCGGCAATGGAATTCTGCTTTTTTGCAGTATGCGCGGCGCGTCTCTCCTTGTCAATCGCGCTTTGGGGCGCCCTGCAATCTAATGATAGACAAGCCTCCCTGTGTTGCTTATGCTTAAAAGACGCGCCTGGTGCGCCGTATCAAGACCACACGCTGAGGATTATTTGCCCCTATGGAAAAAGTATGGTCGCAGGCCTTCAAGAAAAGCCCCTTTCCCTTTTTGGGGGAGCGGGGCGGTATTGTGCAGTCGGAAATCAGCACCCTGGGTCAGTTCAAGCAGTTTTTAGACCTGGTGCATATCCGCCAGTGCCTGCTGCGGCCTTTTTTTGAAAAGCCTGAGTATCCCCTGGTCGAGAACCGTGATCTCATTCCCCCTTTTGAGGTGGAACTCTGGGAATATAAGGATCTGCCGGGCTTTTCCCTTGTGGCGTTTGACAGGCCGCTTGAGAGCTTTAACGAGGTTTTTCAGTACGATATCCTGGAGCCTTTCCAAAATTCTGCTCAGCGCGCGGAGGGCGGGGCCCCGCAGGACAGCCAGGTTTCCCTGCGCAATGTGCAGACCATTGCCCAGCGCCTGCCCAAAAAGGTCCAGGCGTCTTTCAGGGAGGCCTTTCGCCGCTACGACGTCACCTCGCTTGGCCAGTATGAGCGCATGCTGCCGTACCTGCTCAATATGGACCGCGCGCAGGTTTTTTCGCAGACAGCCTCCGGGAACTTTTGCATGACAGGGGTTTTCGCCTCCTTCCCTTCGGATTTTGATGGCGAGCTCAAGCGCTTCGGCATGCAGATTGGCAAGTTCCGCATGGGCGATAACGCCATGTACGAGCAGAACCGCCAGTTCGTGTATCAGTTTTTGATGGAGCTTTACGGCTTCCCCATGGCGTCTGAGCGGAGGACCTCCTCCGCAGTCTTTTCCCGCAGGCTGCACAAGTACGGGGAGCATTTTATCGTCCGCACCCTGGGGCAGTCCGACCGCATTATTTCCACCATCTGGAACGACGGAACGCTTGCGCGGCGCTATCCGCAGGTGGAAAAAGTGGCGCTTGTCAGCATTGATGCCGACAGGGGTGACCTGCTCTCCACGCTTTCCCAGGGGGGATGGCTGGTTGATGAGGAGAGAAGGGTGATTATCCTGCGCGTGCGCTACAAGCAGCACAGCTTCAGCGCCGCCAATGTGCGGCAGGACCGCGCCCTTTCTGTGGCCGCGCAGGAGCTGATCCACCCCGTAACCGGGGAAACGCTGCAGAATGTCAGCATTTTCAGGGACAGCAGCACAATCCTCCTGCATCTTAACGACATTGTGCGCGGCGAGTATCTGGGAAAAACCATTTACAACCGTTCAGAAGTGGTGGAGCATACCGATACCGTGGAAAAGCGCTTCAAGGTGCTCCATGCCTGGCTGCACAAGAATCAGCGCCGCGTCATTGGCTACAGCGAGGAGTTTTATAACGGCGTGGTCCGTGTGCTGGATGATTACATGCATACCGCCGAGGTTATGGAAGCCGGGCCTGAACTCGCGGAGCTGCGCCGCTCCCTCCGCTCCGCGTATGCCTATATCCGCCAGGCCCGCAGGCTGCATGAGCTTTCGGCCATAGCCTCCCGCCAGTTCAAGGGGGAAAGGCTTACGTACCTGCAGATGCTGAACAAGTCCGTGGCGCTGCTGCATGACCTGAAATTTGACCTTGGCAATTACTTCGACAGGCTGATGGAATCCCTGATCAAAACGGTTGAAGGCATGCTGGATGACCGCTACCTGCGCAGGGTGTACGTTGAGCGTGAGGAATCGGCTCTTTCGGCAAGGGGGCGGAAGATACGCAAGGCCTACAACCGTTTGGTCGGCCTTCTGGATGAATTTAAGGCCATTCGCAAGAACCGCAGGAGCGGAGCCGCGAATGACACAGCACGGCGGTGATTTTGTGGCACAGGAAAATGGCGGAGAACACGGTTACGATTGGTCGGATCCCAGGACATTTTTTCTTGAAGCCGGGGCCTGGGGGGATTCCTGCGTGCTGGAAGGGGATGACGCCCATCATCTCCTGCGGGTCCTGCGCCTGAAAGAAGGCGAGGACATTCGCCTGCTGGATGGCCAGGGGCGCGAGGGCGCGTTCAGGATTGTGCGCTGCGGCAAGGGCAGGGCGGAGCTGAAGCAGCTGGAAGTCTGGCACCATCCGCGCCCCCAGTCTGGCCTGGTGCTCGCCGCCGCCTGGACAAAGGCTGCGCGCCGCAGCTGGATTTTTGAAAAGGCCGTGGAGTTTGGCGCGGCGGGGATATGGTTCTGGCAGGCGGAGCGCTCGCAGTTTCCCGTGCCGGAAGAGCCCAAGGAGTCCTGGCGCGGCCAGCTGATTGCCGGCGCTAAGCAGTGCCACAACCCGTGGCTGCCTGCCCTGCGCACGCTGCCCGGGGGCGTGGGAGAGCTGGTTGCGCTCTCTCAGCAAGAAGGCTTTGCCCACCGCCATGTGCTGCTTGAAAGCACGCTTGGCCCAAGCCGCATGCTTGGCCCCGAAGACCTTGCCGGGCCGGGGCTTACGCTCTGCGTGATAGGGCCTGAAGGCGGCTTTTCCCCTAGAGAGGCCGAGGCCCTGCAGCAGGCGGGCTTTGCAGGCTTCTCGTTAGGGCGCCGCGTGCTGCGCTGGGAAACAGCCGCGGTATTGTGCCTTGGCCTGCACTGGTGGCGGAGCGAAACAAAGTAAGGCATCAGGAAACGGTGCGTGAGGGCTTTTGCCAAAGCTAAGAAACCGTAAGCCGTCAAGGCTGGATGGCAAAAAGAAAGGAGCCGATGCGCCTGGCTGGCGTTTCGGCTCTTACATTTCTGCATTGGAGGCAGGTTCCAGTTCCCTGCCCTGGAGGCTGTGCCTTAAAAAAACAGCAGCGCTCTGGCGTATCTTACATCCATCCCTTGCAGACGTTGATCCACGCTGCGGCTGACGAGTATTTTTCCAGTTCGCCGATGCTCAGCTCAATCGCGCTGTTGCTGCTGCCACAGGCCGGAAAGACGGTCTCAAAGCGCTTTAAGGATTCATCCAGGTAAACCGTTACGCCGGGTTTCACGGCAAAGGGGCAGACCCCGCCTACCGCGTGCCCGATCAGGCCTATGGCTTCATCAGGCGTCAGCATCTTGGCCTTGGTTCCAAACTGCGCCTTGTATTTGGGGTTGTCAATTTTGGCATCCCCGGCGCATACAATCAAAATGGGCTCGCCGTTCACCATCAGGGAAAGGGTCTTTGCAATCCTTTTGGGCTCGCAGTTGAGCGCCGCTGCGGCAAGCTCAACCGTTGCGCTTGAAACGTCAAATTCCTGTATTCTGTCAGCAATGCCATGCGCGGCAAAAAAATCCTTTACGGCATCAATTGCCATGGATAGGCCTCCTCAATTCCGCTCCCACAAGAGCATGTTGTCTTCAAATCTCGCAGTGATTTTTCCGCTGTCTTTCAGCCATGAGAGGTATGATTTGATGGTGCTTCCAACAAGCACGTACTGTTCAAAATTCATGGTGAGGGAATAGTCTGTGAAGAGCCTCTTCAAAAGCGCTTCAAAACAGACAGGCTCTTTGCATATCTCAACAATTTTCTCGGAGATTTCATAGACTTTATCGATGTTATACTGCGCGAGATCTGAGATGTCCTCTGCCGCAGCCGCGTGGGCGGGCACAAACATTTTTGCCCGCATGGTTTTAACCATTTCAAGCGTTTTTATATAGTTTTCAACGTCATAGATAAAACATATCTGGTATTTATCCAGCGTCTCCCTGCTGGAGAGGCAGTCTGCAAGGAAAACCACGTCGTCCGGCGTGCGGAAGCCAACCATGTCAAAAAAATGCCCGGGCAGATTGATGATGGCAAATCCGGGAGGCAGCACATCGGGCGTAAGCCATTCCGCGCTGCATTCCTGGGCCATCAGGAATTTGTGCCGCAGATCCCTGCAGGGATACCCGCCATAAAGAAAAGCGGGCTCCAGAATCGGATGCCTTGAAAAATCGCACTCAATGCCCGGCGCATAGATTCTGCACCCTGTCTGGCCCTGCAAATACTTGTTTCCGCCAATATGGTCGGCATTGGAATGCGTATTGTAAATCGCCGTCAGCTTCCATTTGTTGGCATCCAGAATCTGGCGGATTTTGCGGCCGGCGTCCTTGTCGTTTCCGCTGTCAATCAGGCAGACATGGCTCTCGTCTGTTTTCACAAGGCCAATTTTAGCCGGGCTCTGGATATAGTAGCTTTGTTCTGAAACCTGGACGAGTTCAAACATCTTTCAATTCCCGTTGCTGCGTTGGACAGGAGGCAGCCGTCAGTTCTGCGGCTGCTCAGGATTTTTTGCACGGCAGAAGACAATGCGGATGACATCCCTGGAGGCTGAAACGCTTACATCCAGCGGCGTTTTCGTATCCTTGCCGACGGCGGCAACACGGTATGCCTGGGGATGCCTGACTGCCTGAAGGCGCTTGATATCCCCCTGCTTGAGCATGAGGTTGAGGCTTGGACCCTTTGTCCACTCCCCGTACAAATCCACATTGCGGGCGCTTTCAACATAGCCTGCCGGCCGATAGACCGCGTACTGCCCGGCTTTGCCTGTGTAGGGGAGGCGCAGTTCAAGGCTCCCGTCAGGGTGTTCAAGGGGGGTCAGCGCCTCAATAGAGCCTTTTCCCGCTGCCCTGCCCTGGGAAAGGGGCTGCCATTTGTCTTCCTCATCAGGAGGGGCGGCCTGGCTGGCCGCTGCGTTTTGGGCGCCGGGCTCGGGCATGTCCTGCACAAGCGTGCTGCCAAGCATGGGCGGATCAGGATTCGGCGGGGAAAAGAGATAGGTGAAAAAGGAGACAGGGGCGGCAGGATCCTGTGCCCGCGTATAGTGCGAAAAAAGCAGGACCGCGGCCAAAGCCAGGCAGCAGGCTGCGGCAAAAAGGCAGCGGTAGACAATGCGGAGGGAAGACATCATTTATTTACCATATTCTGTGGTGTTGGCGCATGCGCATAGCCCCGGCCCTTGGTGGAAAGCCTGTAAGCGCCGCATCCTGCCTGGAACAATCCTTTGGGCAGGCTGCCCAGGGCACCTTTCCTGCACTGTTCAGCGGCGCTTGAAGAGCCTGGCCAAATCCTCGCAGGTCCAGCGGAGCATGGTCGGGCGTCCGTGGGGGCAGAAGTCCTGGCTTTCATCTTCGGCAAACAACTGGGTGAGCAGCGTCGCGGCTTCTTCCTCAGCCAGTTCATCACCGGCTTTGATGGCGGCTTTGCAGGCCATGCTGGCCCACAGCCCGTCCGGCCCGTCCAGCGCGCCTGAGGCGCGGCTGGAGCTAAGCCCCTGGAGCGTTTCCTTAATAAAGGCCGCTGCGGAAGCGCGTTCAAGGAAAGGCGGAATGGCCATAACGGTAAGCCTGTCTGCCTCGTAGCGGATATCAAACCCCGCTGCGGCAAGATCGGCGCGGCAGTTTTCGATGCGTTCGCGTTCATCAGGCGTGAGGGAAAAGTCCAGCGGGAGCATGAGCGCCTGCCCCTGTCCGGAAAGCCCTCCGCGGCGCAGGCGGTTGATAAGGACGCGCTCGTGGGCGGCGTGCTGGTCAACAAGCAAAAGGCTGTCTTCTGCGCGCAGGAGCAGGTAGGTGCGCCCGATCTGCCCCAGATACGCATACTTGCCAATAACAGGCTGGCTGCCGCACTGGCAGGGCGCCGGGGGTTCCTGCGGCAGCGTTTCCCCTTCTTCCCGGGCATTGCCAAGGGAAAGGGGCTGCCATTCCGCTTCGGCTGCGGGGGCGTTTTTTCCTGCTGCCTCAGCGCTTGGAAAAGCCTGTTCCCTATGGGCAGGCTCTGGGGCAAAATACGAGGCTGCGGCTGGCGGCTCATGGAGAAGGGCGTCTCCCGCTTTGGGGTCGGCGTATCCGTTATCCATGTAGGAGGGGGGCAGGGCAACCACCTCCGTCTGGGCTGGCGGAAGGGCTTGTTCAGGCGAAACAATGGGCACATCGTCCACCAAGCCCCAGAACCCCTGGGGATGGTCTGAGGCCATAGGCCTTTGCGCGGATTCCACGGCGCGCAGCACGGCGCTAAATACCCCTTGTTCATCTTTAAAGCGGACTTCGGATTTTGCGGGATGCACGTTGACATCCACCTCTTCCGGCGGAAGCTCCACAAAAAGCACGGCGAGGGGATATTCCCTGGCGATAAGGCGGCCGCGGTAGGCTTCGCGCACGGCTTTAAGCAGCAGCCTGTCGTTGACGGCGCGGCCGTTGACGTAGGTGAGCAGCCTGTCTGCGCGGGGCTGCGTGAGCTCCGCCGGCGAAGCCAGGCCATGGACGCGGATGCCTCTGGTTTCCAGGTCAAAGGGCAGAAGCTGTTCCGTAATGTCTTCCGGCCACACAAGGCTGAGCCTGCGGGCCAGCGTTTGCCCGGGGGCAAAGCGGAGGTTCTCGCGCAGGGCATCGCCGTGGGCGCTGGAGAGGGTAAAGCCCGCATCAAGCCGGGCCAGGGCAAGGCGTGTCAGCCATTCCTGCGCGCGCTTGAATTCCGTGGCGGGCGCTTTAAGAAATTTGAGTCGTGCCGGCACGCAGGCAAAAAGGTCGCGCACTTCAACAAGGGTGCCTTTATGCAGGGAGGAAACGCCGCGTTCTGTCACGCGCCCCTGCTCCACAAGGATATAGGAGGGCAGGGGGGCATTTTCGCCCTGCACCGCCGATTCCAGCCTGAAGGATGATACGGAGGCGATGCTGGGCAGGGCTTCCCCCCTGAAGCCATACGAGGCAATGTTCCAAAGGTCTTCCTGCGAGGCTATTTTGCTTGTGGCGTGCCGTGTGACAGCAAGCTCCATTTCATCCTCAGGAATGCCGGAACCGTTGTCCTGGACGCGGATCAGGCTTTGCCCGCCGTTTTCAAGGGTCACGTCGATTTGCGTTGCGCCGGCGTCGAGGCTGTTTTCAACCAGTTCCTTGACAACGCTGGCAGGGCGTTCCACAACTTCGCCGGCGGCGATCTGGTTGCGGAGTTCCGGAGAAAGCATGCGGATGGTGCGGCGTAGGGTATTCATGGTCAGGCCTGCTTTCAGAAAGAAGTGCGTTTTGCTATCATACCCTC
>JAGADT010000136.1 GCA_017613475.1 Desulfovibrionaceae bacterium
GGCTGCTGCCCATGCCCAGTTCCTGCATATAACTGAGCTGCCGGAACCCGTGGCGCGTGCTCATGCGCTCCATGAGCGCCGTCTTGTCTTTTTCCGGCAGGGCGTGCACCAGGTCCACCGAAGCCTGGTCAACAGCCAGGATGTCGCGCGAGGCCACAATGCCGATATTGGGCGTGACCACAGGGGCTGCTGCCGTTCCCTCGCAGTCGCAGGAAACGGACATATTGCGCAGCACGTTGATAAAGACGATGCGCGGGGCAAAGTGATCCACCGTGGCTTTGGAGGATTCCGTCATGCGCTCCATAAATTCCTCGGCGCTGATGCTCCACTGGCCTTTGCCCTTTGCCGTGTGGATCATGGCTTTGCCAATGCGCCCGTCTGCGCAGCCAATGCCAATGTTTTTGTTTGAGCCGCCAAATCCGCCCATCACATGGCCCTTGAAGTGGGTGAGCACAAGGAGGGAATCGTAGTCAAGCAGCCCCTTGCCCACGCTCATTTCCGTGAACCATTTGCCGCCTTTCACCGGCAGCATGGCTGTGCCATGCTCATCCATGATGTCCACCGGGGCAAAGGTCCAGCCATTGACCTTGAGGGTTTCGCGGTGCTTGTCTGTGGTGTAGCGGTCGCCCTGGTAATAGGCATTGGTTTCCACAATATGGGCGCCCGGCAGGTCTTTGGCAATGAGTTCCTGCACCCAGGGGCGGGGAATGATGTTGGGGCCGTTCTTTTCGCCGGTATGGAGCTTGATGGCGATTTTTCCGCCAAGCGCCCCGCTGACCCTGGAAAAGATGCTGCGCAGCCCCTCAGCTGAAAGGTCCCGCGTGAACCATACGTCGGATTCAGCTCCGCCGCGCTGGCTGTAAGGAACATAGATGTCGCCGCCGGTTCCGGGTCTGGGCGAAGGGGTATTCATGGACTTGTTCCCTCCATAGGCTGTTTGGGGCAGGATGCCAGCGGCAGCCGCTCCCACTGCGGCGGCCGCGCCTTTAACAAAAGAACGCCGGGAAATGCTCATGGTCTTGCTCCTTGCGTTGGAGTGTTCAGCAAGGCAAAGAATTGTGCCTGCACGTATTGAATAGTGGGAAGGCATCTTTTTATGCCGCAGTTCTTTTTTTATTGGCTGCAATCTTCCCGACGGCGTATCCTATCCCCGCGTATAAGCTCACGATGCCTAATAGTACGAGGAGGAAGGCGGCAAAGGGTAGCTTCATCGCCGCCGTGCCGAAAAAGTGCTTCATCAGCAGCCGATCTCCGATGCGGTGGAGAAAGGAGCCATAAATGCCGACGGGTACCGTCAAGGCCATCGTAACATAAAGGCCCCCCCTGATACAACGGGACGATGCGTTTAATCCCGCCCAAAGGGCAAAGCGTCGCCACAGCCCGGCACCATGAAGACCGAGATGCAGTCCTGCAAGAATCAGCAGCCCGTAGGCGGCCGTGATATGCACCTGATGGACGAGGCTGCTCCTCTGCCATGCCAGGCCGAAAAGTCCGTGGAAGAGCTGGTCCGCGATGGCAAGCCCGCTGAGCAGCGCAAGCAGGAAGCACATTGCCAGGGCGAAATTGACGGCGGCGGTGAATGCCCGCCCGAGGTTCCATCGTCCGCGGGAAAGGGAGAACAGCCAGCCCCTGTTCCATACAAGATGGAGAAGCACGCCCCCGCCCATGAGAAGCCCCAACGCCTCATGCAAGACCTTTGGTAAAAAGAAAAGGCTCATCAGCAGGAGCAGTAAACTCAGCAATGCCGTATCCAATACGCCCCGCTTCATGCCGCGCATACTTCCTTCGCCATCATTAAGGCAGCTTATGCCTGCCAGGCCGTGTAGAAGCCGGGCCGGGTGATGATTTCAGCCATTTTTTTAGCTTTCATATTCTTGCCCTGGTCAATTAAAGTGATGCGCCGATTTTTTGCGCCATATCGCCGTACTTCGAACCCGCGACGAGGGAGCGGGAGCCGCAGCCGAGGCCGAGGACCTGCCCCACGTCTGTCCAGTTCATATAGCGCACCAGCGTCTCATAGTGTGCGACCAGCGCCTCCATCGTCCAGCTCGCACTATTGTATGAGGTGGCGATCAGCATGGATTTCTTTCCGTTCAGCCTTCCCGACCGCGAATAGAAACGGTCCACAATGGTTTTAAGCTGTGCTGACATGCCATAATAGTAGAGGGGGGTTGTCAGCACAAGCATATCCGCCTCAAGCATTTTCGGCATCAGCTTTGTCTCAATGGCGTCCCGATAAATGCAGGGGCCGTCCATACCGCATTTATCGCAACCCCGGCATGGATGGGTTTCCTCGTTCGCCGCGTCGAAGGTGAAGACTTCATTCCCCGCGCTTTTCGCGCCTTGAGTGAAACGATCCGCCAGATAGGTGGATGTGGACTCGTGCTTTGGATGGGGGCTGCTCGTGATGACAACAATCTTCATGCTCTTTCCTCCCGATACCTTGCCCTTTGCGGGCACTTCTGCTTTGTTTTCCTTTTCTTCCGCCGCGGCCGCCTGTCCGCAGCCGCTCAAAAGGAACGTCATTGCGCCCATGCCGCCGATTCTCAAAAAATCCCGCCGATTCATGTTGTTACCTCATTTCAGTTTCGCGTATTCAACCGCGTCCACCGGCTCCAGCCATTCCGTTGATACACCTTCGCCCGTCAGCATAATCGAAAGGTGCTGCATCATATTATTCGGTCCGGCGCCGTGCCAGTGCTTGATGCCCTCGGGAATGGTTACGACTTTGCCCGGAACCAATTCCTGCGGCTCCTTGCCCCAAATTTGGTAATAACCGCGCCCCGATTCCGTGACGAGAATCTGGCAGGTGCCATGATGGATATGCCAAAAATTATATGCGCCCTTCGTGAAGGTCACGTTCGAGACGTTGATGCGGTCTTTCGCCAGCCCCGCGTGGAACGTCTTGCCGACGAAATACTGTTCATAAGCGACATTCGGCTTGCCCACTTCAAAAATCGTTCCTTGCTCCTGCTTCAGACCCGCCACGACTTCCTTCACAGGCGGATACTCCCGCGCGGTTTCCACTGCTTGTGTGACGCCGCAGAAAGCCAAAGAGCCAGCAGCGAAAATTCCTGCCAGCATTACCCGTTTCATTTTCTTCGTCCAGCCGTTCTTTTTCATCCTCGTTTTCCTCTTTTAAAGATGTCCTTGTTCCGTCTGCCAAAGCAGATGATTGGCATGCTTCAGGATTTGCTGCCGCTGAGGCAGCCCGGACGCCGGACGCCTGCGCTATCCGCGAAGATTCTGCGCATGCGTTGCTTCCATACCTGAGCGCGCCGAAAGCTTCACATAGCGGTGAACGTCCGGCGCGGAAAAGCCTGTGCTTGTCAGCAGGGTGGACAACCCCGCGTCTGTTTTTGCTTTCCTTTATCGCTTCATATCTCTTAAAAAACAGACGGGCCGTGTTTTATTGGCTTAGCCCGGAGTATAAATGCCTGCCATTGATTCTGTCCAATACCTATTTTTTATATGCCTCTATGCTTTGAAAGCATATTTTTCTTTGATGAACTCTAAAAATTTGCCCGCGGCGCTGAAGCTTGGCTGGAAACGTTTCCATGCCAGGACGACGGTTGTTTTGAGAGACGGAGAAAAGGGGCGGAATACCGCTTTCGCCGGGTCATAGTTTCTCACAGCGCTCTCGATTGTGATGGCGTCGGCAAAGCCGTCAACGACCAGCGGCACGGTATTGTCCACGAGGTTGTGACGCATGAAGATCAAAAGGTCGTCTGCATCGCCGAGCCAATGCTCGACCTCCCTGTGGATGGCAAGCCGTCCCGTACAGACGAGCCGCCGTCCTGCGAGGTCCTCGCGCCGGATTTTTTCCTTTTCCGCCAAGGGGCTGCCAGCCCGCATGAAAAGCCCCCAGACGTCCTTTGTCGGCAGGCGGAAATATTCGTAATGCGCGACGTCAATCGGCTCCTGTAACAGTGCGAAGTCAAGAAGCCCTGCATCCAGACGTTCACGCAGCGTATCAGCGCTGTTCGTGTAAATTTCGTACTTCACCTTAGGATAGCGCAGTGAAAATTCCTCCAGGCTGCGAACCAGTTCTGCGCCCGCCGCGTAGACGCCGCTGCCGATGGCCAGAGTTCCCCCCACATCCCCGCGCTGGCGAAAGTCTGCTTCGATGCGCTCCATCAACGTCACGGCTTCTTCCGCCCGATGGCGCAGCATCTCACCAGCTTCAGTCAAAACGAGTTGGCGTCCTCGCTTGAAAAGCGGAAGGCCAATCTCGGCTTCCAGCTCCGCGAGCTGCCGCGAAAGCGTCGGCTGCGTCAGATGCAGGGATTCCGATGCCCGCGAAATGTTCTGCTCCCGCACCACAGCGAGAAAATATCGCAAAACCCGAATCTCCATGGAATCCTCCTCAGTCTTCCATATAATGTACGCAATCGCAGGATGAAGGGCAAGCCGCCTGGCAGGGCAGGAGTGGAGGGGCAGAGCCTCCGCTTCGCTATTGACTTCCCTGCGGCGCGGGGGCACTTTCCATGCCTGGAAAATGCCGCTGTTTTCGCTGCGCCCTGAAACCTTGATGGGAGGAGTCCGCCTATGCCCGCATTTCGCTTTCCAAAGGCTGTTTTGCTTCTGGCCTGCCTGTTTCTTGCCCTTTTTTCCGCGCGGGCAGGCAGTGCGGCTGAGCTTTCGCCAAAAGACGCCCGGAGCGTTCTTGAAGAGGCTTTTATCATTGCCGGCTATACCGGCCTGCACGGTGAGAGCGAATTTGCCGGCAAGCCAGGGAATGTGATCCGTGCGGCGCTCTTTGGCGCCTTTGATGCAAAAATGCGCTACGTGTTTGAGCAGGACCGCCTGGAAGAAGAGGGCAAGGCGCCCCTGCCGGCAAGCCATCCGCTCTTTGCCGTAAATGGCCGCGCCCTTATGCCGGATCAGGTGAAGGACCGCGATGAAGCGCCTGACTTGTTTACCGGGCTGCCTGAGCAATACAATGTCTTTATCAGCCGCGAGGCCGTGGAGCTGGCGGCCCTGCGCTATACGGGCCACTCCGTAGCAAAGCATGAAGCCCCGGGAGGCGAGGGCTTCCTTGGCGATACGCTGCTTAAAGACAAGGGATATTTCGTGAGCATCGACGGCCTTGGCGATTTGATTGTTGAACCGGAGCTTAAAAGCGTGACCCCCAAGGGGGAGGGCTTTGTGCTTGCGGGAGCGCTTCTTGAGCCTGATGAGTCGGCGAAGCCCGGGGCCTTTGCGCTTGAGCTCATGCCCGGCGATGCTGCCGGCACATGGAAGCTGCAGTACACGGAAACGCCGGCCAAATAGGCAGCGCGCATTCTGGTTCCTGAATAATAAAGGGACGCCCGGTTTTTCCGGGCGTCCCTTACTGCTTATGAAAAGCCGGCGGGCTTATTTGGCGGGAACCACCGAGCCTTCGTACTTGCCGTTGATGAAGGCCTTTATCTGCGCGCTTTTAAGGGCGGCGGCAAGGGCCTTTAAGTCGTCGCGGGCTTCATCGCCGGCGCGGACGGCGAGGATGTTCGCGTAGGTTTCAGCGGCAAGGGAATCAGCCTTTTCCGCGGCCAGGGCGTTGGCACCCTTCAGCCCGCCAAGGATGGCGTAGTTGCCGTTGATGATGGCCACATCCACATCGGGGAGCGAGCGCACAAGCTGGGCGGCTTCAATTTCTTCAATCTTGAGTCCCTTCGGGTTTTCGGCAATGTCGCGGCGGGTGGCGGTGAGCCCGGCGCCGGCCTTGAGCTTGATCAGCCCTTCAGCCTGCATGAGCAGGAGGGCGCGGGCTTCATTGGTGGTGTCGTTGGGAACGGCCACAATGGAGCCTTTCTTGAGGCCGGCAAGGGATTTCGCGCGGCCGGCGTAAATGCCAAAGGGCTCGTAGTGCACGGCCGCCAGGGAGACGAGCTTGGTGCCTTTCTGCTGGTTAAAGTCATCAAGATAAGGCTTGTGCTGGAAGAAGTTGGCATCCAGTTCCTTGCTTTCCAGCGCCATGTTGGGCTGCACATAGTCGGAGTATTCCACGATTTTCAGTTCGTAGCCCTGCGGCTTCAGCATTTCCGCCGCGTTCTTGAGGATTTCGGCATGGGGCGTGGGGGAAGCGCCGACGCGGATGATTTTGGCGGCAGCGGCGGGATTGGCGCCAAAGCCGGCCAGGATGGCTGCGGCCAGCAGGGCCAGGAGGCATTTTTTCATGGGTAAATCTCCTTAACGGGTAATGGGTTGCGGCGCGCTGAAGGCGCCCGTTTTGTTTTTCAGGTCAGGAAATGCGGCGGTCGCTGCGCTTTGTTGCCCAGTTGCCGATGCTCTGGAAAATCTGCACGATGATGATGAGCAGCACGACCGTAACAAACATGATGTCCGTCTGGTAGCGGTTGTAGCCGTACATGATGGCGAGCTTGCCCAGGCCTCCGCCGCCCACCGCGCCGGACATGGCCGAATAGCCCAGGATGGTGGTTGTGGCGATGGCGCTGCCGTTGATGAGCGAGGGCGTGGCTTCAGGCAGCAGCACCTTGAGGATGATCTGCATGGTGGAGGCGCCCATGGACTGCGCCGCCTCCACAACGCCGGCATCCACTTCCAGCAGGGAGGATTCCACCAGCCTGGCAACAAAGGGCGCTGCGGCAATGACCAGCGGCACCACAGTGGCGTTGTTGCCGATGGAGGTGCCCACCAGCAGGCGGGTGAGCGGGATGACGGCGATCATCAAGATCAGGAAGGGGAAGGAGCGCGTAAGGTTCACCACCACGTCAAGCACGGCGTAGAGCGCAGGGCAGGGGCGTATGCCGCCCTTGCGGCAGATCACCAGCACCACGCCCATGACCATGCCGAACACGTAGGAGAAAAAGGTCGAAACAAGCGTCATGTACAGCGTGTCCCACACGCCTTCCAGGAGCATGCTGATGGTTTCTGCGTCAAACATTGTTCATTTCCTCCAGCAGGATGCCGGACTCTTTGGCAAAGTCCCGCGCGCGGACCAGGGCCGCCTTGTCTTCAGGGAGCTGAATGACCATCTGCCCGAAGGCCGTTCCGCCAATGTCGCGCGTGGCCGCGAACATGATGTTGATGGGGCAGCCGCAGGCCAGCACCATGTTGCCGATCACCGGTTCAAAGGAGGAGCGCCCGTTAAAGACAATGCGGTAAAGCCGCCTGCCCCTGAGCGCCTGGATGTCTTCCGGCAGCACAAGCTGGCGCGCCTCTTCCGTGCGCGGGTGGAAAAACACGTCCTGCACGGCCCCTGTTTCTGCAATGCGCCCATGGCTGATGATGGCCACCTTGTTGCAGACCTTTTCGATGATCTGCATCTCGTGGGTGATGATGATTACGGTGATGCCGAGGCGCTGGTTGATATCCTTGATGAGCGCGAGGATGGATTCGGTTGTGGGCGGGTCCAGGGCGGAGGTCGCCTCATCGCAGAGCAGCACGTCCGGGTTTGTTGCCAGCGCGCGGGCAATGCCTACGCGCTGCTTCTGCCCGCCGGAAAGCTGGGAGGGGTAGGAGCCCGCCCTGTCGCTCAGACCCACAAGCTCCAGGAGCTCACGGGCCTTTTCGCGGGCGTCAGCCTTGCTTACGCCCGCCAATTCCAGCGGAAAGCAGACGTTATCCAGCGCCGAGCGCTGCATGAGCAGGTTGAACTGCTGGAAAATCATGCCCATGGAGCGCCGCACGTTCCTCAGCGCCTGGTCATTGAAGCCGCAGATATCCTTCCCCTTGAAGAAAATGCTGCCGCCTGTAGGCCGCTCAAGCATGTTGATGCAGCGCACAAGCGTGCTCTTGCCCGCGCCGCTTTTGCCGATGATGCCGAAAATGTCGCCCCGTTCTATCGTCAGGTTGATATCCTTGAGGGCATAGACTTCGGTATTCTTGCTCAGGAAGCGCTTTTCAAGGTGCTCTATGCGGATGATGGGTTCTGTGTTCAAGAACATCCTCCTCGTTTCCAATGCAAAACATTGCCATGATACGGTCAAGGAAGGGCGGCGTCAAATTGTGCCTGCGGGGTATTGGAAGAGGGGGCATCGTGCAGGAAAAAGCGTTTCCGTACAGGGGCGACCGATGCCTCATGTGAGGCGGTTCAGATTTGATTTGACAGCAGGTTCCATTTTGATGGAAAATTTTCCCGGTCAGCCCGGCTGTCCGGACTTTCCATACCAGTTTTTCCCCCAATGAGGGAGGGCTGCCCTGGCATCCTGCCGCAGCATATTTTTGCCTTGCCGCGTTCTCTTTATCCGGGAACGCCATTGGGCCAGGCTTGGCGGCTGGCAGCGCGTTTTCACCCAAACAGCGTTTTCCCCTTGGGGCAATGCAGTGCAGGTTAAGCCGAAACGGGTACGCATGAAAGGAGCTTGCCTTATGTTTTCAGAACGCTCAGGGAAAAAAAGCGGCTGCCTCGCAGCCATTTTGATAGGGTGCCTCCTGCTTGTCCAGGCGTCCTGCACGCTGCGCCAGCAGCAGGCTTCCCGGAAAGCTGATCTGCTTATCCTGCATACAAACGACACGCATTCCCACATCGCGGGGATAGATAAGCACGGCAGCGCGTGCATGGATGACCGGGACTGCCGGGGCGGGTTGGCGCGTATTTCCGCCGCAGTTGCGGACGCCAAAAAACGTGGGGAAAATGTTTTGGCGCTGGATGCCGGCGACATGTTCCAGGGAACCCTGTTCTACAGCGTAAACAAATGGCCTATGCTGGCAGAATTTAATGCGCTTATGCCCTGGGATGCCGCGACCCTGGGAAACCATGAGTGGGATGAAGGCTGCGGAGACCTGGCCAAATATATCGAAGCCAGGCGTCCGTTCCCCTTATTGGCTGCCAACCTCAAGCCGAAGAAAGGATGCCCCCTCCTGTACAGCAGCACAGAGCCGTATATTATCCGCACCATAGGCGGGCATAAGGTCGGTGTCATAGGGCTTGCCAATGATGAAGTGGTTGGATTAGCCAGCGCCTGCCCGCAGACGAACTTTGCCGACAGGGTGGAAAGCGTGCGGGCCGCAGTGCGTGAGCTGGAGGGCAAAGGCGTCAGGCGCATTATCCTCCTGACGCACATTGGCCTTCCCGATGACAGGAAGCTGGCCCGCAGCGTAGATGGCGTGGATGTCATCGTGGGAGGTCATACCCATTCCTATTTAGGCCCCGGCTCCAAGGAAGGCCCGTATCCCATTGTGGAAAAATCGCCGTCAGGCAAGCCTGTGCTTGTGGTTACAGCCAAACGGGCCACGCAGTACCTTGGTGAGCTGTCATGCAGCTTTGATTCCGATGGCGTGCTTACGTCATGGAGCGGCCAGGCGCGTGAACTTTTGCCTTCTGATCCGCGGGATGAAAAAATTTCGTCCAGGATTGCAGAATACGCTGCAAGCCTCGCGGAATATCGCAGCCGCAGGCTGGGCAGCCACAATGTAGATTTGGGGCCGGATGGCCTGGATGCCTGCCGTGAGCACGAATGCCTGACGGGCATGATCTTTGCTGATGCCATGCTGGATTTTGGCAGGCCGTATGGAGCGCAAATGGCCCTGTGCAACAGCGGCGGCGTGCGCGCGGCGCTGAAGAAGGGCGATATTACCCAGGGCGATATCCTTACGGCTTTTCCATTTAACGGGATCATCCTCCTGCGGGAATACAGCGGCGAACAGATATGGGAAGCTTTGGAGCATGGCGTTGCGGACGAAGGCGCCATAGGGCCGCAGATGCTGCAGGTTGCCGGGCTGCGCTATGTCGTGGATGGAAGCAAGCCGGCGGGAAAGCGTGTGCTCAAGGTGGAAGTCCTGGATGGCAAGGGCAGGGCGGCCCCATTGCGTCCGCGGGAGCGCTATGTCGTTGCGCTGCCGGAATATATCGCCAAGGGCGGAGACTTTTTTGATATGCTTACCACGGGCAAAGCCGTTTCTTCTCCCGAGCCGATAGATGTCGATCTGCTTTCAGCATACCTGGCAAAGCATTCTCCGCTGCCTAAGCCTGTTACTGGCAGGATCATCCGCAAATGAGGATCGGTTTTATGCAATGACAGTCCGGATGTCCGCCGCTGCCTTCAAGGGCTTTGGCGGACATCTGTGTGATATGATGCCCAGTATTGCCGGTAATTGGGCGAAACAAAGAAAGGGAGCGTGAATATTTCACGCTCCCTAACATTTTGAAATGCCGTGATGCAGGCGGAAGGGCTTACTTGGTGAAGTAGCGCTTCAGCAGGCCCGCGAAGGCCGTTCGAGGCGGGCTTCGTCCTTGGCCATTTCATACGTGTAGTGTGTATCTTCGGGGCGTTGCCGCTGGCAAGACTAGACCTATCCTTGCTTATTTTCGGCTTGTTTAGTTCGGTAAGGTAATGCTTGGGAATATCGTTTTCAGTAGCGGTAGCATGACGTCGCAAAATTTTTTGCTCCATTCTGCGTGAAATTTTGCCATTCTTTTCCAGTCAGTTTCATTGGTGACGCTGACACCTTCAAGCTTATAGGTCATGTAGGAAGCCTTGTTAGCATCGGCACGTTCCCACTTAATGTGCTCTCCCAGCTTTTCTTCGATTTCTGCCTTATGGTTGTACAGATAATCAAAGGCTTCCTTGTTCTTATTCTTATCGGTCTTGCCAAGGTAGAACTGGACACTGGCACAATCATAATTTGCCGTACAGGTTACATTAAAGCCGCCAACGCCAAAGAAACCAGAAATCCAGTTAGACGTGGTCGCGTGAACATTGCTGAAGGATCCATTTTCACCAAACTTTTCCTGAATAAACGGAAGAGCAAATGTCCAGTATTTTTTCCTTATCTCATACCGCTCAGGGTTGTCGTCCGCAGCGTTTTCGTTGTCTTGTTCTTTCATGTAGAACACCAAATCTGATGGGTCTGCACCAAAACAGGCAAAAAAACGTCTAAGGGTATTTAATTTGTACTGTGTACTCATTCCAGTCCATACATAAATACCTGGAGCAATCTGAACATTGCTGTTATGGTATTTGCTGTTGAGCTCATTTGGTGAACTGAAAACATGAGCAGCCAGTTCAATATTTGGATCAGAAGTATAGGCCAATCCAGTTAGAACAGAATCGTCTTCAGAGTGCAGCATCTGAAGGACCCTTGCATACATATCCGTCCAGCTCTTTACTGCCTGCTCAGAATCCTTGTAGGCAAATTTCGCAATCTGTTTTCCTGTAAAGTCAGAATCAGCATCTAGTGCAATAGAATAAAGCTGCTTTTCCTCTGGCTTGTATTTCGTAACAGGATAGCTCCAGATGATCTCTAATGCTTGTTTAACCATGTAACTATCTCTATCTTCCAGTTCGGCACGAGTCCATTTATCTTTCTGAGCAATGATTTGATTCATCCTGATGCCGCTATTCTTAAAGCCATTCGGAGCATTCAGCTTTTCAGCAA
>JAGADT010000137.1 GCA_017613475.1 Desulfovibrionaceae bacterium
ATACGAATAAGCTCTTTACGATCGTATTGAACCTTTGGACTAACAGTATTGACTTCATAGGACGTCAAATACCGCAACGCTAACGCTTCACGAATAAACTCATCAATTTCCTCGCCATTTAAAATTGGAGGACGATTTGCATCAGTGTGAAATGCTTTACAAAACACGCCATCTGTTGCAAACACGAGTGGCGCATTAATTGCACGTGCATAACTAATTCCTTGCTCTAAAGCTGTATCAATGCGAGAACCTTTCTTTTTTGCTTCTATGACAATAAGTGGTCTATCACTTTCTTTAGAGTATAGAACGTAGTCAGGACGCTTACCACCAAGCTTTTCCTTTTCGGCCTTTGATCTTGGTTGCTCATAAAAAACATTCTGATCTTTACCAGTCAGCTTCCACCCAAGATTATCAAGACTTCGGTCGATAAGTACGCGGGTTTCAGCCTCTAACGGTGCAGTGCTCGTCCTCATTTTTGTCATCCCTTCCCTTATATTCCTAATTAGTTAATAAAATCTAAGTTAAACGACTAAGAAATCAATTTCCAATCCCAAATATGCCAGCTATTTTTGCGAGATAAAACCATCATGAAAGCAAGAAGACTTTATTTGGATTTAGTTTACAAAATTTCTCCAGGAAAGCAAGCTAGACCGCGTTATTTGGGATTTTTTGAATAAAAAGCCATTAACCATCTATGAAAAGAAGTCTACTTGATAAAACCAAATGCAGAGAAAACATAGCGAGATAAAATACGCGTCGCTCAATAATTTTTGGCGAGGCCTGCCAAAAGCAAAAATTCTATAGGATGCCTTTCTCACGCACATTTCTTCCATCCTGAAAGATTGACTGCTGAGCTACAGTTCTGTTCAGCACAGAAAAAGGGCAGCCGGCATTTTTGCCAGCTGCCCTTATTTTATGTCTCAGCGCAGTTAAGCTGGGGGAACGGCTTAGTACATGCCGCCCATTCCGCCCATGCCGCCCATGCCTTCAGCGCCGGGGAGTTCCTTCTTCGGCTGCGGCTTTTCAGCGATGGCGCATTCGGTGGTCAGCATCAGGGAGGCCACGGAGGAAGCCTTCTGGATGGCCACGCGGCTCACCTTCTTCGGGTCGATGACGCCGGCCTTGATGAGGTCTTCGTATTCGCCGGTGGCGGCGTTGAAGCCGAAGCCTTCCTTGCCTTCCAGCACGCGGGCCACAACCACGGAGCCTTCAAAGCCGGCGTTGGCGGCAATCTGGCGCAGGGGTTCTTCCGCGGCGCGGCGGACAATGTTCAGGCCGGCGAGTTCGTCGTCGTCAGCGGGCTTGATGGCGTCAATGGCCTTCATGGCGCGGATCAGCGCGGTGCCGCCGCCAGGAACGATGCCTTCTTCAACAGCGGCTTTCGTCGCGTTCAGGGCGTCTTCCACGCGGTCCTTCTTTTCCTTCATTTCGGTTTCGGTCGCAGCGCCGACATGGATCACGGCCACGCCGCCGACCAGCTTGGCCAGGCGTTCCTGCAGCTTTTCGCGGTCGTAGTCGGAGGTGGTCACTTCGATCTGGGCGCGGATCTGCTTCACGCGTTCCTTGATGTCTTCGCTCTTGCCGTCGCCGTCAACGATGGTGGTGTTTTCCTTGTCGATGACAACGCGCTTCGCGGTGCCAAGGGATTCAAGGCCAATGTTTTCCAGCTTGATGCCGCGGTCTTCAAACACGGCCTGGGCGCCGGTGAGGATGGCGATGTCTTCCAGCATGGCCTTGCGGCGTTCGCCAAAGCCGGGAGCCTTGACGGCGCAGACCTGCAGGGTGCCGCGCAGCTTGTTCACCACGAGGGTGGCCAGGGCTTCGCCTTCGATGTCTTCGGCGATGATGAGCAGCGGGCGGTTCATCTTGGCGACCTGCTCCAGCACCGGCAGCATGTCCTTCATGTTGGAAATCTTCTTCTCATTGCAGAGGATGAAGGGATTTTCCAGCTCGCAGAGCATCTTTTCGGTGTTGGTCACAAAGTAGGGGGAAAGGTAGCCGCGGTCAAAGCGCATGCCTTCCACAACGTCCAGGGTGGTGTCAAAGCCCTTGGCTTCTTCAACCGTGATGACGCCTTCCTTGCCAACCTTGGCCATGGCGTCGGCGATGATGTTGCCGATGGTGGCGTCGGAGTTGGCGGAAATGGTGCCGACCTGGGCGATTTCCTTCTGGTCACGGGTGGGCTTGGCAAGGTTGCCGAGCTCGGCCACGATGGCGTCAACGGCCTTGTCGATGCCGCGCTTGAGGGCCATGGGGTTGCGGCCGGCGGCCACAAGCTTCACGCCTTCATGGTAAATGGCCTGGGCCAGCACGGTGGCGGTGGTGGTGCCGTCGCCGGCTTCGTCGCTGGTTTTGGAGGCCACTTCGCGCACCATCTGGGCGCCCATGTTCTCAAACTTATCTTCAAGCTCAACTTCCTTGGCAACCGTCACGCCGTCTTTGGTGATGACGGGGGCGCCGAAGGACTTTTCAATAACAACGTTGCGGCCCTTGGGTCCAAGGGTGACTTTAACGGCGTTGGCAAGCTTGTCCACGCCGTGGGACAGGCGTTCACGGGCTTTGATGTCAAAAAGAATCTCTTTAGCGGGCATGATATATTCTCCTATAACAGGGGCTGTCGTTTTGTTTGATGAGGGAACCGGGCACTATCAGCCAGGTTAGTCAATAACCGCCAGGATGTCGTCTTCGCGCATAACAAGGTGCTCAACGCCGTCCAGCTTCACTTCCGTGCCGGCATACTTGTTGAACAGCACGACATCACCGGCCTTGACAGCCATGGGAATCAGCTTTCCGTCGTCCGCGCGCTTGCCGGGGCCAGCGGCAACAACTTCGCCGCGGGAGGGCTTTTCCTTGGCAGTATCAGGAATGAAGAGTCCGCCGGCGGTCTTTTCTTCGCTCTCAAGGCGCTTAACCAGCACGCGATCATTCAACGGTTTCAGGCTCATAACAACATATCCTCCAAAAGTATTTTGTTTGCGTAAGGGTAGTTGGCTCCGCGTTCCCCAGCCGCCTCAGGCTGCCTGCCCGTGTGAATAAGGAGAACAAAGCAAGCTGCACGGAGCATCCTGCAAGCAGGACGAAGCATAGATAATGCCTTCTTTCGCGTTGGGAAGGGGCAGAAAGCATATTTTTTCAGGCGCCGCAAATTTTTCATTAAAAATCAACAGGTTAAAACTTTTATTTTTTATTTTGGAAATTTTGCTTCCCTCCGCCCCAAAAATTATTTATGGTTAAGAGCTTTCACGGGAAAAACGTGGGCAAAAGTTCTTGACACATATCAGGTGTATGGCTACCTTACGCCTTTCTCTTCTTGGAGGTCTTTTCATGTACGCAATTATCGAAACGGGCGGCAAGCAGTTCCGGGTCGAAGAAGGCGCCAGCATCAAGGTGGCCAAGCTCGACGCTGAAGCCGGCAGCGAGATCACCCTCGACAAAGTTCTTATGATCGGCGGCGGCGATGTAAAAATCGGAGCGCCCTATGTTGAAAACGCAGCGGTTAAGGCGACGGTTGTCGAACACGGCCGCGGCGAAAAAATCAAAGTCTTCAAGCACTGGCGCCGCAACGACTCGCGCAAGACGCAGGGTCACCGCCAAGACTATACAGCCCTGAAGATTACCGCCGTTCAGGCGTAAGGAGCATTCCCCATGGCACACAAAAAAGCAGGCGGGAGTTCCCGCAACGGGCGCGACAGCGCTGGTCAGCGCCGAGGTGTGAAACGTTTTGGCGGCCAGCATGTGACTGCCGGCAACATCCTCATCCGCCAGCTGGGCACCTGCGTGTACCCCGGCGAGAATGTTGGCATGGGCCGCGACTACACGCTGTTTGCCAAGGTGGATGGCGTCGTCAAGTACGAAACCTTCCTCCGCAAGCGCCGCGAAATGAAGCGCGTCCATATCGTTCCGGCGTCTGCCGAGTAAACGGTTCCGCGTTCTTTCCTTCTTTTTCAGGAAAGGGAAACGTCCTTTGATGTTTCTCTTTCCTTTTGTTGTTTTTTCGCATCCGCAGGCTCCTGCCCACCTCAACCCCATCAGCTCACAACCATGCGATTTGTCGATGAAGCACTCATCAGCGTCAAGGCAGGCAACGGCGGGCACGGCTGCGTCTCGTTCCGCCGCGAAAAGTTCATTCCCAAAGGCGGCCCTGACGGCGGCGACGGCGGCGACGGCGGCAGCGTGATCCTGCACGCCGACCCGCGCCTCATGACGCTCTATGACTTCAGGCTCAAGCGGCGCTACGAAGCCCAGAACGGCCAGCCGGGCATGGGCAGCCAGAAATTCGGCAGGAAAGGCGAGGACCTTGTGCTGCGCCTGCCTGTCGGCACGCAGGTCTATGCCAGGAAGGACGGCGCAGAAACGCTGCTGGCAGACCTTGCCGAGCCCGGCATGGAAACCATCATCGCCCGCGGAGGCCGGGGCGGCAAGGGCAATGAGCACTTTAAGACCTCGACCATGCGCGCCCCCCGCTTTGCCCAGCCAGGCGAGCCTGGCGAGGAATTTTCGCTGCGGCTTGAGCTGAAAATCCTTGCGGACGCCGGCATCATCGGGCTGCCCAACGCCGGCAAATCCACCTTCATTTCCCGCGTGTCGGCGGCCAGGCCCAAAATCGCCGACTACCCCTTCACCACCCTGACGCCCAACCTGGGCGTCATGATCCGCGAAGACGACCCGGACCAGCGCATGGTCCTGGCCGATATTCCGGGGCTCATTGAGGGCGCCCACCTGGGCCAGGGCCTGGGCCACCGCTTCCTCAAGCATGTGGAGCGCACGCGCTTCCTCATCCATATCCTGAGCATCGAGGATGTGGATGAAAGCAATCCGTGGGCGGGCTTTGACCTGGTCAACGCGGAGCTGGCGGGCTTTGACCCGGAGCTTGCCTGCCGCCGCCAGATCGAAGTCATCAACAAATGCGACCTGAAGAGCCCTGAAGAAGTGGCAGCGCTCAAAAAGCGGGCGCAGGCCGAGGGGCGCGGCATCCACTTCATCACCGCCAAGGGCAGCGGGGATCCTGAGGCGCTGGAAGAGCTCGTCCGAGCCCTGTGGACGCTGCGCGAAGAGGAAGAAACCCACGCCCCGCTCCAGCACCTTTCAGCGGAAGAAGAGGTTCAGGACGAAGAATTTCCTGAAATCGAAGTCATTTATACGCGGGAGCCTTCATAATGGACTGGCAGGAAGAAAAACAGGCGGCGATCCGTAACGCGGACTGCGTTGTTGTCAAGGTCGGCAGCGCCGTGCTGACCAGCGGTTCCGAACTCAACCTGGATGTGCTGGACAACCTTGTTGACCAGCTTGTGCGCATCCAGCGCGGGGAAGACAGGGACGGGCGCGGGCGCAGGGTCGTGCTTGTTTCTTCAGGCGCCGTCAGCACAGGCCGCGCGGCCCTTGGCAGGCAGTGCCGGGAGGCTGCGGCGCAGACGGGCATTGCCGCCAAGCAGGCCCTTGCCTCCATCGGGCAGGGGCGGCTCATGCACTTTTACGACCAGAGCTTTTCCAGGCGCGATGCCGTGATGTCGCAGGTGCTGCTCACCCGCGACGACTTAAGCGACCGCGGAAGGTTCCTCAACGCCCGCAACACCTTTGGCACGCTCCTCGGCTGGAACGTCATTCCCGTTGTCAATGAAAACGATACCGTCGCCGTCAGCGAGCTTAAATTCAGCGATAACGACAACCTGGCAAGCCTCCTGCTCAACGTTGTGGGCGCCGACCTCTTTGTCAACCTGACGAGCATTGGCGGCGTGCTTGACGCCAACCCCCTGACCTGCCCCGACGCCAAGATCATTCCCTGCATCCGCCAGGTGCGGGACCTCGACCTGAACACCCTCTGCGGCGGAAAGACAGCCGTGGGGACAGGGGGCATGTATTCCAAGCTGCTTTCCGCCACCAGGGCCGCCCAGCTTGGCGTGCCGACCTTCATCCTGCCGGGGCTTGATGCCGATGTCATCCCGCGGGCGTTTGGCGGCGAAGCCTGCGGCACATGGATCTGCCCGGAGGCCACCCCCATTTCCCGCCGCAAATACTGGCTGGCCTACCAGGCTGAGCCGCAGGGGCTTGTCCGCATCGACGGCGGCGCGGCCGGCGCCATCCTGAACAAGGGCAAAAGCCTGCTGCCAGGCGGCATCACCGGCATTGAGGGCGATTTCACGGCCGGCGCGCTCATCCGCATCGAGCACGATGGGCAGACCGTGGCCGTTGGCCTCAGCAACTACGACGCGGAAGAGCTCCGCGCCATCATGGGCCGCTCCAGGCTGGAAGTCGCAGCCCTGCTGGGCGACGCCCATTACCCCGAAGTCGTGCACCGCGACAACATGCTCATCGAACCAGCCTGCTGAGCAGGCCCAAAACGCATCCCAAATCCGCCAGCGCTGCGCCCCGGATCACATTTGATGCCGGGGCGCACTTGGCTTTCCGCCCCAATCCTCGTATGATTGCCCCCTGTAAAACGGATATGCGGTTTTGCTGCCACCGCCAACAGGGGTAAAACGTCCATCATGTTCTCTCTGCTTCAACGCCAGCTTTTCAGGGAAGCGCTGTATACCTTTATCCTCTGCGCCTGCGCCCTGCTCACGCTCATCCTCATCAGCCGCGCCGTGCAAATGCGGGAGCTTCTGCTGGGGCTGGACATGAGCCTTATGGATACGGTCCGCCTCTTCATGTACATGTCCCCGACCTTTTTGATGCTGGTTGTGCCCATTTCCTGCATGCTGGCGGTTTTCCTCACCTTTCTCCGCATGGGGACAGACAGGGAGCTTGTCGCCCTCAGGGCCGGCGGCGTAAGCATCTACCAAATGCTCCCGGCGCCCATCCTCTTCAGCCTGCTCTGCTTCGGCCTCACGCTCTGGATATCGCTCCACTGGATTTCCTGGGGCATGGGGCAGTTCAGGAGCACGGTCATGGACATTGCCACGTCACGGGCCCGCGTGGTCATCCAGCCCGGCGTGTTCAGCACGGATTTCCCCAAGCTTGTGCTTTTTGCCCGCAATGTTGACCCCAAAAGCGGCACGCTTTACAAAATCATGGTCAATGACCGCAACCACAAGGGCCGCGACATCACCATCCTCGCGCCGGAAGGCATCATCACCTCCGACAGCACGCGGGGCGAGCTGGTTTTCAAGCTGCTCAACGGCCAGCTCTACACCACGGCAAAGGAGCAGAGCTCCCTCCTCTCTTTCGATACCTACACCGTCCGCATGCCGCTGAACCTCCTCTTCAAGCACGTCAATCTCGGCAGCATCCGCCCCAGGGAACTCTCCTGGAAAGACCTCAGGAAAACCTACGCCGCCTATTCCCGGCAGCTCACCAGCGCTTCAGACAATTCCAAGGGCAGCGCCTACAGGGACCTGCTTGAATACACGCTGAAAGTTGACGTTGAGCGGCACAAGCGCTGGGCATACCCCGCCGCCTGCCTGGCCCTGACGATTTTTGTCCTGCCGCTGGGCTTTGCCGCCCAGGGCATGAAACGGCAAACAGGCCTGATCATCGCCCTGGTCATGTTCTTCGTGTACTACAGCCTGATGTCGATGGGCTTCACCCTGGGTGAAAACGGCACGCTCCCGCCGGCAATCGGCCTCTGGCTGCCCAACATGCTGTTCTTTTTAGGCGGGCTCTGCGGGCTGCGCCTGGCGGCCAGGGAGCGCGCGCCGGACCTTGCCGGCATCCTCCGCCGCGTCACCGCAAGCCTGCCGCTTCCGCACAAAAACGCCCATCCAAAAGGATAACGCATGATCTTCCGCTCCCTGCTCTTCCGTTACCTTGTCAAGGGCAATACCATGCTGCTCTTGCCCACGCTGGCCGTGGGCATAGGCCTTTATGTGCTCACCGACCTTTTTGAGCGCCTCGATCATTTCATGGAAGCCAATGCGGGCATAGGGCTTGTCGCCACCTATTTCCTCTATAAGCTGCCGCTCGTCATCTCCCAGATACTGCCGGTCATCTTTCTGCTTTCCGCAGTCATCCAGCTCTGCATCATGGCCCGCAGCAGGGAAATGATCGCCCTCCAGGCCGGGGGCATTTCCCTGGCCACGCCGGCCTGCATCCTCATCATCTGCGGGCTTGCCTGGAGCGCCGTCCAGCTCGGCTTTTCGGAAGTGCTGGGCGTCATGGGCGAACGCGAATCCAACAGGATATGGCAGGAGGAAATCCGCAAGCGGGACCTCTCCTCCGCCGTCTTTGAAAACATCTGGTTTGCCGACGGGCAGTGGATGGTTTCCTTAGGCACGCTGCGCCCGGACAACTCCGGCGAAAACTTCACCGCCTACGAAATCACTGACGACAGGCTGGAGCTGCGCCGCATTGTTTCCGCCAGGCGCTACCAGGGCAAGACCAGCCGCTGGGAACTCTTTGACGTTAAGGAAATGGAGCCTTCCGCCTACCGCTCCGCAAAATCCCCCTCCCTCGTCCTGCCGCTGAATCAGGACCCCGCCACCTTCCGCATGTTTTACAAATCGTCCAAGCCGCAGCAGCTTCCCCTGTGGCAGCTGGGCAGGACCATTAAGCGGCTTTCCGCCTCCGGCTCCAACGTGGAGAGCCTGAAAACAACCTGGCATACCAAGCTCGCCTACGCGGCATCCCTGGTGATCATGGCGCTGATTGCGGTGGCGCTGGTCTCCTGGACAGACAATATCTACCTGGCCACGCCGCTGGCGCTGGTCTGCACCTTCCTGTACTACGCAGTCTTTACGCTTGGCACGGCCCTGGGGCAGCGGGGCGTGCTGCCGCCGGTGCCCGCTGCCTGGGGCGCCAACATCATTGCCCTGCTGCTGGCATGCCTGCGCCTTGCCCCGCTCTACCTGCGCCGCAGCGCGCACTGAACCCGCGCGCAACATCAATAAGGACAGCTTTCATGGATAACGCCGCCGATAACAACGAAAAAAAAGCGTCCCCTGACGAAACGCTTTTCAGCAATTCCTTCAGCACCAAGGAACGCAAAAACCTGCTCATGTACATCGTCATCGCCATCGTCCTGATGGAGCTTGCGATGACCGTGGGCGCCGTGGTCTACAGCATCACCCATGCCGAGCGCATGGCCTCCGGGATGATGCGCTTCAACTTCCCCTGGCTTGGCTACACCATCATGGCCACGCTGATCCCTGTGCTGACCATGCTCATTTTCCATCTGGTGGGCATGGGGCTTACCCGCCGCAGCAGCGACGGCGCCCCCCTCCCGGAAAGCCGCGCGGCCACCTTTTTCGCCCTGGTCCGCGGCGCGCCGACCATCATCCTGTTTGCCGGCTTCGTGATCCTTGGCGCCGCCCTCTACTATCTTGACGGCGTGATGGCCCTGCTGCTCAAGCTGGGCGATTCGTTCCAGACCGTGGCCATCTGGCTTATCGGCGCGCTGGGCTTAACGCTCTGCGTCAACGCCGTTGCCAAGGCAATTTTCATGTACAAATCCAAGCAGATGGAAGCCGAATACGCCTTCAGGCGCGAAGTGCTTGAACGCACGGGAACCATCCTGCTGGATGCCCGCCTGGCCCCCACAACGGACCTGCGCCAGATCCCCGCGCCCCTCGACGTCAAGGCGCTTGAACACCACGAGGACGCAGGCAGCAGCGACGGCGAGACACCCCTTTTGGAACAGCCCGCCGGCGGGGAGGAGCAGGACGCGGAGGAATAGCCCGCCGCATATCCGCTATGCCAGAAGCCCCCTGCATGCTGCCCACGCCGGCAAACAAAGTGCCCGGCCCCTTTTTATGCCCGTTTCGCGGTGTCCAGGGTCATAGGCAACGGCATTAACGCGGCAATGCCGCCGCCTGCCCGGACAGTCCCTTTTCTTCCAGCCAGGCTTCCAGAAGATCGGCAATCTGAACGTTGTTCAGGTCGGCAAACGGGAAATGCGTATTGCCCCGGATGCCAATCTCCGGCAGGTGCACAACCCGCGCGTCGCCGCCATGGCGGTTGACGGCCTCCGCCCAAAGCCTCGCCATCTTCAACCGCACGCGCCAGCCATCCCTGTTCCATTCTTCGCTCAGCTCCCCGCAAATGTTATCGCCATAGTAAATGACTATGGGGATGCGCGTGAGCTTCAAAAAGTCCTCCATGGGGATGGCACGTGCCGCAAGGGCCCCCCTGGGATGCGTGGTCTCTAAAGGCTCCGGCGTTTCCCCCTCAGGGAAGACAAAGCCGCTGCCAGGCTCGTATGAGGCAATGCCCTTCACCCTGCCGCTCCTGATGGCTGCCAGCCAGCCAATCCCGCCGCCCTGCGAATGGGTTACAAGCACGCCATCGCCCGAGCGCTCAAAGACCGCCGCCACGGCGCTGCCGGCCACCTCAGGGTCATACGGGCCTGTATTGGGCGTCATCTGCCGCAGGAACTGGCCAAGCGCCTCTTTTGTCCGCGGGAAGGCCACGCCATCAAAATATTCCGGCTGCCTTTCCGCCCCCAGCCACTTGCCCAGGCGGAAATAGCTGAACCAATACTGGTCCTGAGCCTCTGCCGGAAGATGTGCCGGCAGGGTGGACTGCCCCGCCCTTCCCCGCCGCGGCTGGTCAATAAGGTACACGCTCCATCCGCGCCTGAGGAAGATGTTCTGGAATCCTTCCCGCCCGTCCGGCGTTGTCTCCCACGTTTTTGCTGACTGGCCGTTGCCATGCAGGAACACAAGCGGGTATTTCCTCGCGTTCGCCGGGCGCTGGTAAAACACATAGGCGTGGTCGCCGTGGATTGTCTGCCCATCCGGGCAGAGGGGGTTCCTTGCGTCCATTGTGCCGGGCGCCGCCGCCACCGTGCCGCCCGCGAAAAAGCTGCCCTGCTCTTCCAGCACGATATAGCGGGAAGGCGCAGACGGGGATTCTCCCACGCTGGCGGCTGCCTGTTCCTTATGATTCATAATGACATCCTTTTGTCAGCCC
>JAGADT010000138.1 GCA_017613475.1 Desulfovibrionaceae bacterium
CTGGATTTTTAATCTAATCGAAAAATTTAGTTCCTCTGGATAGGGCAAACAGGAATTGGCAGAGGTGAAAAAAATGGCGTCAAGTGCAGCGTATTTGGATTTTTTGCTGGATCAGCTATCATTATTGAAAGATATTTCGTACAGGCCGATGATGGGTGAATACATAATTTATTGCCAGGGGAAAATCATCGGAGGCATCTATGACAACAGATTCCTTGTCAAACAAACGAAATCCGCAAGAAGACTCATGCCCGATGCACCTCTTGAATTGCCTTACGAAGGCGCAAAGGCAATGATCTTGGTTGATGCCATTGACAACCGTGAATTCTTGGAAATGCTGCTACATGAAATGCTCAAAGAATTGCCCGCTCCGAAAAGCAGGAAATAATCCTATTCCTCACTGTCTGCCTTTGAAGCCCCTTGTGCCAGGCGTCAGAAACGCGCGGTAAACCGCACTTTGCAGGTGGATAAGATGCGTGAACTCATCGATGACCCGTTTTATGAAACCATCCGGAACTACGACAGGTGCATCATTGATTATTGCCTCATTAAGGATGATACGCCTCATCAGGGGAAGCGTTCGCATAAGGAAGCTGTACTGTTTGCGATGCTCAAAGTGATAGAGCGAGACATTGATACAGAACTTAAAGCGGAAATCAAGTATTGCAGAAAGATCGAAGATGAACCGTTCCCATGGTACTTAGATATAGGGAAAGCCCAGGCGCATCAGATCAATGCATCAACACTGCTTCATATACCGGAAATACTGCGGACAAATCGCGTAGGTCAAAGGTTTTATGATTGCGGATTACCGGATTCTCTGAAAGGCGAACAGATACCGTATTGGTACGCTTTCTGGGAAACCCCGCATACATCGGGATACGGGCCGGACGAGTTTCGAATAGTCAATTCCGTTTTGTTTCCGGAGGGAACAGACAAACTTGAAATATATGAGTGGTCGACGGACTGGTCAAACTATTTTGATGACGGCCATGAATGGTGGGGTACGGCATGCTGGAGCGTATATGATAAGCGCATGGACAGATATATAGTTATAATGGCATCAACAACAGACTAACAAATGCCAGTTTATGGGGATGAGATAAACCGGGATATGCTGAGATACTATGGTAAGTCAAAAAATGAAAATATCCCATCCACCGAAAAAACGCGTGAAAAGCAAATTCACGGAGCGTAAGCCATGAAACATTTTCTGTTACTTTTCCTGGCAGTGGTGCCCATGCTGTTTATGGCTGGCGAGGCTATGGCAGCAAAAGGCGGGAAAGCCACGCTCAAGTTTGAGTCATTCGACGGCGGCGGACCAACGTACAATGTGGTTCTCCATTCCGACATTGTTGCGTATGTGCAGGAAAGAGCCTATGCCAAGCCCAATCACGGAGAACTTGACGGGGCGGGCTTTGCCATTGCCTTCACCTTCACGGGGCTTAAGCCTGGAGAAACGACCATGACGGTGGAGGAACGCTCTTCGCTTGGCGAAAACCTAGACAGGCTTTACACAGTGAAGGTGGACAGCGGATTGAATGTAGAGATCATACCTTTAACTGTGAATAACCTGAACATGGCGGCAAAGCCAATGCCGACCCTCGTGATAAAAGCCAACGGCAAGGTGTTTTACGCATCCCTGGAGCAGAACGCCTCAGCCAGAGCCTTTGCCAAAAAGCTGAGTTCCCAGTCCCTCACTGTGCAGATGCACGACTACGGCAATTTTGAAAAAGTCGGTCCCCTGCCCTGGAGCCTGGTGCGAAGTGACAAAGAAATCACAACGGAACCCGGTGACATTATCCTTTACCAGGGGAACAAGATCACGATCTACTATGACAAGAACACCTGGAATTTCACCAGGCTGGCAAAAATAGAAAATACAAGCAGGAAAAAGCTGCTGGAAGCCTTCGGCAGCGGCAGAGTGAGCGTGGAATTTTGGGTGGAATGGAGCGAATAACCGCGGACCTGCGGCAAACAGAGTCCGAAAAAGGAGAAAAAGCCATGCTTATCCGCTTTGCAGCGGCCATTGCCGCTGCCCTCATCCTGATGGCAGGAAGCACCCTTGCTGCGCCACAATCCCTGGAAGAGACAATGGCCGCGGCCAGCAGGGGCGACCCAGGCGCTGCCAACCGCATCGGCGTATGGTACGAGAAAGGCCAGAACGGCCTTCTGCGCAACGAGAGCAAGGCCGTCGAGTGGTACCGCAAGGCAGCCGAAGGCGGAAGCGTCCTCGCCATGCACAACCTTGGCGACTGCTACATCAACAAGGTCGGCGTGGAATACAGCCCTGCCAAGGCCTATGCCTGGTACAAGGCGGCGGCCGAGCACGGCGGCGCCATCGGCTACGAGGATATCGGCCACTTTTTCCTGAATCACGGCTTCGGCGGGCCCGACAAGAAAACTGCCATGGTCTGGTATGCCGCAGCGGCAGCGCAGGGCCGCGCAAAGGCCCGGCAGAAGCTTCTGGAGCTTGGCGGAAGCCAGCAGAAGACAGGCTCCGCCTTTCCGCCATGCCCCCAGCGCCGTCTTGGAGAAGGCTCCATCTCAGGCCAGCTCAAGGGCGTGCTCCCCTACGGTCCTGAAGGATCCGGCGGCAAAGCCATCTCCCTCACAGACAGCAGGGGCCGCGCCGTACAGGTGCTGGCCCTCCTGGGCACGGGAGGCAGCCCAGAGCTTTCCGGCTCCGGGGACTCCCCGGCCTCGAAGCTTCTGGGCAGGCAGGTGACGGTGGGCTATACCTCTGTCCAGGCTCTTGACGACTACACGGCACAGTGCGGCCCGCAGATGCGCTATACTCCGGGCAGCCTCAGGGAATCCAGCCAGGCTGCCGCGCCCGCAGCGCCTGCTCCCGCGGCCAGGACAGTCTACGTCGGCTGGGAGGGGCTGCTCCTCTGCGCGCGTACCAACGGTCAGTGGGTCGATGCGCAAACCCTCCAGAACGACAAGCGCTATGAGCACGAACGCGCCATGCCCGGCAAGGAAGGAGCGCTGTACACATCCAAGGGGAAAATCGCCGATAACGTCACCATGGGCACGCTCGCGACCGAGGATAAGGAAAAGCAGGAGAGAGGCAGCCCCATGGACGAGTTCCCCTTCTTCCCCATGCTAACGCCTTCAGGCAGCTACGAGGGCGATTCAGCCCTCTTTATCGGCGGTCCCGGAGCCGGATTTGATGCCATGCCGCGCAAGGCGCGCCGCCTGGAAAGCGATCTTGAGCGCTACAAAGCCATGGCTGCGAAGCATCTTGCGGCCAGGGGGCTCTCCGGCGCAGGCGTCCGCCTCAAGAGCGTCCATGCTGTTGACCTGGACGGCGACGGCATTGATGAGCACATCATCTGCGCCGAGGACTTCCTGCGCGAAGGCGGCATGCCAAGCTTCAAGTCCCGCGGCATGTACTCCGTGATTCTGCTGGAGCGCACCGTCAACGGCAAGGCGGCGGTGGTGCCCGTGGAAAGCTGGGTCAGCACAAAAAACGCCGGCACTACGAGTCCCTCCCAGGAGGATCTGGCAATCTGCAACACGCTGCTGCTCTGCGCGGACGTGGACGGAGATGGCGTCATGGAACTCGTTGTCTCCTCCAACATCTACGAGGGCGCAAACTTTGAGATTTTCACCCTGACCAAACAGGGCGTGCGCAAGGTGCTGGAGGGAGGCTACGGCGTATAGGCTCTGCCTCCTGCCCTGCGCCTGACCTCAGCAGCCAGGCGCCGCGTTGCACGGGAACGCAGTAAAAAACTCCTATGAGAAACCTAACCCAATCCTCCTATGCCGGGACAAAGCACGCCAGCCCCCCCGGCACGCAGGACCTGGGACAGATGACATGCATTCACGTCCGCGCTTGTTTCGAAGCCCAAGTTTTGCGCTGGGCAGCGCTTTTTTTGATATTGGCTGGCGCGGCTGGCTGGATCGCCGCCATCCAGACGCACTCCACAACATCAGCGGCGCAGGGAGAATTGCCCCATGATCAAGTTGTTCCAGGTCCTTGCCACGGCAGGCCTCATACTGATTGACACTTCGGCCGGCATTCAGGCCGCAGAGGTCTACGAGGTTCCCCGCGACGGCGTCGCGCTGCGCCTTAAGCCAAACGACGGGGCGAAAGTTGTGGACCACGCCAGAAAGGGGTGGAAACTCCATGCCTGTGCCGGCAAGGAGACCGGCGACTGGGTGGAGATCTGCGAAATCGACAGCGGCGACGGCCCCTGGTACGTCTACAGGATGTAC
>JAGADT010000139.1 GCA_017613475.1 Desulfovibrionaceae bacterium
CGGATTACAACGCGTTCAGGGCAGGGGTGAACGTGCGCCTTGGCAAAAATTGCGAGCTGCAGTCTGTGTATTCCCTCAAGGGGAAGGAACAGAACATCATGGTATCGCTGGGAATGTATTTTTAGGGGGATGGCAAAGGCGCGCCGCGCCAGCGTGCATAGCCGAATTCTTTCTGGTGCCTGACTGCGGGAATAAAGCGTTGTAGAGCCATTCAATAAGTTACCAGCCTTGCCGCAATCGCAGTAAAAAAACCTCCCTGCAGCGTGTTTTGCAGGGAGGTTTTTGCTCAATTGAAGATATTCAGCGCCTGCGGTGGCGGCGGCACTGCCGCTGGTGCGAGAGGCGGGAGTTGAACCCGCACGGATAAACCGCTGGATCCTAAGTCCAGTGCGTCTGCCAATTCCGCCACTCTCGCACGGCTTTCTTCTTAGCCCAGAAGGTGCCTTTGCGCAAGGCGGCAAAGCCGCTTTTATTCAAGTGCATAGGCAAAGGCGTTTGCAAAAAAGGGATAATGCAAGGGACCTCGCGTCTAAAAGGGGCGGCGATTCTGGCAAAGTCCCGGCTTCAGGCATTGCCTGGCGGGCTTGATTAAGTGCTTTTCAGCCTTTATTATCGCTTTCTCGATCGCGTTTTGCCGGGCGCCAGCGGCAGCACCGCTGCTTTTATTCAGCTGCGTAAGCATGTGAATCCGCATTGCCGGCGCCAGCGGCGCTTTTGCTCAATCGCGTGAGCGGCGGCTTTGCAAAGTCCGCTGATGGGAAAAATAATAAAAGGGGCACTGCCCCTAAAAGCGGCAGTGCCGCAGAGGAACATACATGAACAAAATCAAGCAGCTTTGTGAAGCGGATGCCGGCCGGCCTGAAGTGATGCAGGGCAACATTGCCTTTGCCGTAGGCTGTGCCCGCGCTGGCATTCACGCCGCGGACGGCTACCCCGGCACCCCAAGCACGGAAGTCATCGACAAGGGGCTTTCCAAGGTGCAGGACAAGATCAATGTCGGCTGGTCGGTTAACGAAGCCGTGGCCGCGGCCGTGGGCATCGGCCATACCTACGCCGGCGATGACTGCGTGGTGACCATGAAAATCCCGGGGCTGTTCCAGGCCTGCGATATTTTCACCAGCATCGCCCTGTACCCCGTGCCGCGCGGTTCGCTGGTGTTCTACGTTGCCAGCGACTTCACGCCGAGCTCCACGCAGCATGTAATAGACCCGCGCTACCTCTACCGCAGTTGCTTCCTGCCGGTGTTTGAGCCGCGGAACCACCAGGAAATGCACGAGGCCCCGCGCATCGCCGCCGATGTCAGCCGCCAGTTCAACACGGCTTCCGTTGTGCATGCGAGCGGGCTGCTTTGCCACAGCGAAGGGCTTGTGCGCCTTGCCGAAAAGGCTTCCCGCCCCCGCACGGAAGTCGGCTCCATGAAGGAGCTGAACTCACTGCCTGTCCAGACCCGCAAGGCTTACGACAAGGTCATGGCGGAACGCCTGCCTGCGATGATGGACTTTGTGGAAAATTCTCCCCTCAACATCCGCGTCAGGGGCGCCGGCAAGAAAGGCGTGATCACCTGCGGTTCCGGCGCGATGCACGCCGCTGAATACCGCTCCCGCTTTGAACCTGATTTGGATATCCTCTCCATTGGCTTTACCAACCCTCTGCCTATGAAGAAGATCCGCGCGTTTTATGACGAAATCCGGGCCAATGGCGGCGAGGTTTACGTGCTGGAAGATGGCTACCGCTTTATCCAGGAAGCGTGCCTCATGGCGGGCATGGATGTGAAGGGCAAGGAAGTGAACAGCCCCGTTACGGAATGGACGCCGGCAAAGGTTGCGGCGTTCCTGGGGCGCCCGTTTGGCGAGTCCCGCGAGGTCAGGCCTGTGCCCCGTCCGCCCATGATCTGCGCGGGCTGCCCGTACCGGCTGATAGGCGAAACGCTTTCCAAGCTCAAGAAGCGCGGCGAAATCGAAGCGATTTTTGGGGATATTGGCTGCAATACCCTGCTGTATTTCATGAACGCCCTTGATACTGGGCTTGCCATGGGCGCCTCTGAGGGCATTCGCACAGGATACGTGCTTTCCAGGCCGGAATCCGTGGCAAAATGCGTGAGCCTGCTTGGCGACGGCACGGAATGCCACAGCGGCATGGATGCCACGAGGAACGCGGTGTTCCGCAACGTGGCCGGCGTCAAGATTGTGCTGGATAACAACTGGATTGCCATGACAGGCGGCCAGCCCAGCCCCGCTTCGCCCTGCAACCTTGCCGGCCAGCCCACCCACTTTGACCTGGTGGAGGCCCTCCGCGCCCAGGGGGCTGAGGTCATGGTTGCCGACGCCTATAACCTGAAGGAAGTCCGCTCCACGCTGCGCGACGCCCTGGCGGCGGCCAAGGAAGGCCGCTTTGTAACGCTGGTTATCCGCGGAACCTGCATCCGCAAGGTGCCGGCGGCGGATTACGGGCAGGAGCTGCATGTGGACGAGCAGCTGTGCAAAAGGTGCGGCAACTGCCTGATCTGTCCCGGCATTGAAATGGGCGAAAACGGCGTGCCCCGCTGGAACAACCTCTGCACGGGCTGCGTTTCTAAAAATCCCGCCTGCGGGCAGATGTGCCCGGCCAAGGCCATCAGCACGTCCCGCCGCTCCTCCGGTTCCGCTGCCGGGGCGGTGGCCCTGCCTGAAGCGCCGGAAAAGGTCGAGGCGCCCAAGCTTCCTGCCTCAGCGCTTCCTTCCCGCCTTTCCGTGGTCATCCGCGGCGTTGGCGGGCAGGGCAACCTGTTCTTCGGCAAGGCGCTGGCCCAGGTCGCCTTCCTTGCCGGCTATGGCGATACCAATATCCTGAAAGGCGAAACCCACGGCATGGCCCAGATGGGCGGCCCCGTAATCAGCACCTTCGCCTGCGGCGACGTATCCTGTCCGGAGCCCGTTCCCGGCACGGCCGACTGCCTGATCGTCATGGAAAAGAGCGAGGTCCTGCGCCCTGGCTTCCTTGACCTTCTGCGTCCCGGCGGAACGGTGCTGCTTGCGGAAACGCGGGTATTCTCCCAGGCCATGGACCGCAGCGCCTACCCTGATGCCGAGGTGGAGGCCAGCCTTGCCGGATTCCGCGTGATCCGCGCCAACGTGCTGGATATCGCGCTCAAGCTGGGCGACGCGTCCGGCCGCTGCGCCAACGTGGTCATGCTTGGCGCGCTCAGCACGCTTGAGCCGTTCAACGCGCTGCCCGAGGGCATTTGGCTTGGCGCTCTGCAGCAGGTAACGCCAAAGCCTGAGCTTTGGAAGCTCAACCATGCGGCGTTCAAGGCCGGCCAAAGCATGATTGCGCAGGCATAAAGCCCGCCTGCTTCTAAGGCTGGAATGCAATAAAGCCCCTGTTCCGTAAGGTTCAGGGGTTTTGTTTGCAGGGGCTAAGGCCGCGCAGCCCGCAGATTGACAACCTCTATTTGACTTCTTCTACGATAAAACCTAGAAACG
>JAGADT010000140.1 GCA_017613475.1 Desulfovibrionaceae bacterium
CCATGCATCCTTCCAGGAAGCGACTGTTTCAGCGAGCATAGTTTCCACCTCCTGCAAATCCTGAAATTCGGGTATGTTTTCCTGGTTCCCCATGTTCCTTGCAACGATGCGGCCGGCCCAGACGCTGAATAAGCGCCGCAGGCCCTTTAGAAAAAGCCGCTGGCATTGCGCCGGCGGCTTTGCTTTGGGTAACTTGAGGCAGGAGGATGCGCGGGCTTACAGCATGGAAGACAGCTTCGCGCGGTCTTCTTCAGATACCTTCAGCATGTCCATGGCCTTTTCCCTGCTTATGCTGAGAGATTCCATCAGGGCTCGGATGTTTTCGGTAAGATTGCCCAAGCGGCCCTCAGCACGCCCGGCGGCAATGCCCTCGGCACGGCCGGCGGCAAGTCCTTCAGCACGGCCGGCGGCAAGCCCTTCAGCGCGCCATGCATCCTTCCAGGAAGCGACTGTTTCAGCGAGCATAGTTTCCACCTCCTGCAAATCCTGAAATTCGGGTATGTTTTCCTGGTTCCCCATGTTCCTTGCAACGATGCGGCCGACCCAGACGCTGAATAAGCGCCGCAGGCCCTTGTACCGGGGGTCGAAAAGCCGCTGCCGGAGCGACTGGAGAACGGATTGGATTTCTTCAGGCGTTTTTGCCGTTTCAAAGCGCAGCATATACGCAAATAAATTGCCTTCGCCGGCAGTTTGGGCTTCGCCGCAGCGTTTTTCATCCAGCAAAAAATATTTCTGGCCGGATTGGTACGGCTCCAGGCCTGCCGGAGCATAACCAAGCGCCTCGCCAATCGAAAGCGGCGCCGTCCATGCGCCTGCCCCATTATAAATAACGATGGGCAGCACGGGCGGCAAGTGGGTTTTGGGTTTTATTTCGCCTGTTTTGATCAGGTCCTGCCAGAGCAGGCCCGTATACGTCATGATGCGCACGGGCATCCAGGGGTCTGGAGTGCTCTGGAACTCCAGGATCAGGCAGAGATAGCTGGCGCGGCCACGCCACATGACCTTCCACACGCAGTCGTCCATGCGCTCGCGCAGGTCTTCTGTGACGTAGGAACAGGGGCAGTGCTCCAGCGTGGAGAGGTCCAGCTCCCTCACAACGTCTTCCGGCACAAAGCCCGAAAGCAGGGATTCCACCATCTCCCTGTGCTTGAAGAAATCCTTGTATGCGGCGTCGTGGCTGTTCATGCTTTTTTGTACCTGATGCGGCGCAGGAGGGCAAGGACGCAGAAAGGCGCTGTGAATGATTCTTGTGGGCGCGTAAAGCCCCGCCAGGCTGCAAGGTCCAGCTGGCGGGGCTTTTGTATTTTGGGGTCTGGATAGGGATTCTGCCCGGGCTGCCTGGAGGCTTTTTCCTGGCGGCAGACGCCAAAGCCAACGAGGTTCAGGTTATCATGCCCTCCGTAAGCCCTTATTTGCTATTCTGCGGGCATGACGCAGTAGGCGACCCCATCAGCGTCGTCGAGGAATTCCCAGCCTTCCCAGTCGTCGGATTCCTCTTCTTCCCGCAGCAGCTTCTTGATATCGACGCGCCGCGCCTCAGAGCCTTCCGCGGCGGGCTTTATGATTGGGGAATCCTCATCGAGATAGACGCATTGCCTGCCCTCATGAACGGCAATAAACGTATCCAGGTTCCATGATTCCGCTGTCTCGGCTTCTATTTCGGCATGGGTGTCTTCAAAGAATTCGTTTTCACAGCCCTGGCCGTAGACTTCGGCATAGGCGTCTTCAAGAATCGAGTCTATGGAGTCATTTGACGCCGCGCGGAGGAATACCTTGAACATCACTTCCCTGCGCTTCGGGTCGTCAACAAGCTTCTCCAGCTTTTTCTTCAGTTTCTTTGCGCCGGCGCTGTTTTCATCAGGCGGGCAGGCGCTCATCACCAGCGGTCCGTCGTCGTCATCATAGCTCATTGCCGTCCATGCGGGCTCATCGTCTTCATCATCAAGCACCGCGTAGTACAGCGCGCAGTTGATCGGGGATTCGGTAGGATAGACCTTGAAGACATCGCCATCTTTCTCGCATGCGTCGAGGTCAAGCCTCTGGGGCATGATGAAGATTTCTTTTTTGAGGACGTAGAGCTGGTCTCCTGAGTCAGACATGGCTTTCTCCTTTCCATTTTTGAAGTGGCAGCGAGGTTTCCTCCCCGCCGGAATTTGCAGGCAAGGGAAGTGTTGAAGATAACTTTAGCTAGTTTACTACTCTGTCAACCTTTCTGTCAACCTTAGCTGCCACATGCCGCAGGGGGAAAGCTGCTTTCCGGAGGGCTGGGGGGCCCATGCGGATGCGCCGCTATATTGATCCTGCCGCGCTTTCCGGCCAGACATTCTCTTCAAGGTAGCGGCCTGTTTTTTCCCAGAAGCCTTCCAGCCCTGCCACAGCCTCAAGCCGCTGCAGGTCCTTGTAGTCGGGCAGCTTTTTGAAGCGCTCTTCCGGCGGGTAGGCGTAGGCAATCAGCGTTATGTTTTTCTTATCCACCCTGAGCGCCAGGAGCTGCCGCTTGCCGCCCTTTTTGCGTTCGGGGTTGAAATTGAAGCTGATCTTGCTGCTGGCAGGGAAGCAGTCGACCACGATGGCGCTGCCATACTTCTCCTTCATCAGGCTGATGAAGTCCTCGAGCTCCCTGGCGTTGTCATCGCTGAGCTGCTGCCAGCCCGTTTTCATCTTTTCCATGAAGGCGTCCTGGGAGGCGCTCCTGCTGCTGGCAGGCAGCGCTTCCTCGACGCTGCGGCCCACGGACTGGGCGCTGGTGGAGGTCATGAAGGCCCCCAGGACCGCTTCGCGCCGCGCGTGCAGCCATTCGGCGCTGTGCCCGCCGGACTTTGCGCCGCCTTCAGCCAGGCTGTCCACCAGGGCGAGGATGATGGTGAGCAGCCGTACCGCGCTGGCCGCGAGCCCGGGCTTCCTGCAGGCCCTGGCGACGACTATGGTCCACGGCTCTTCCTCGCTGATGGAATCCAGGTTCTCCAGCTGCGTCTTGAGGGCTGGCTCCAGCCCCGCCAGGTTGTTTTCAGAGGCAAAGGCGCTGTCCCACGCGGAAAAGTCGGGCGATTTGCCGATCAGTTCATAGAGCCTGTCATAGTTCATCTGCAGGGCGATGAGCGCGAAAAGGAGCGTGCGCTCCGCAGGGCTGTCGCCATAGGCTCCGCTGCCGTTGCGTTTTTGGATCAGGCGGATGAGGCTCAGCGTGTTGAGCATGCGGATCACGGAGCGGGGGTTCGGCCCGCAGCTCGCGGCCACGACCTGCCCGATAAGCTGCAGGAAGCTCAGCTCCTGTTCTGTGCCCAGCCTGTCCGCCATTTCATCATCGGCTGTAAATTTCTGGGAGGCTTCCTCTTTGGTCAGGTAGCCAATTTTCTCCATGTTTTCCTGCAGGAACCGTTCCATCTTGTAGCTGTCTACCGGCATGCGGAAGGGCACCTGGATGATCTTGTCGAAGAAGCTGCGGAATTCATGCTCGTTACTTTCCGTCTTATCCCCGAACTTGTCCTTCAGCCCTTTGACCACCACTTCGTAGTCGATGGCCAGCACAAAGAGGCAGTTGTCGATGTCGAAAATGTTTTTCAAAAGCTCCAGGAACTGCACGGCGACTTTGGGCACGAGGCGGTCCAGGTCATCGATGAAAAAGATGAACCCCTGCTTTTTATTGTCCCTTTCAATGCAGAAGCGGATGTTTTCCTTAATGGCGTTCCTGAGTTCAGAAAGGGAGCTGGGGCCGTTCTGCGGGGTCTCTTTCTCGTCATTGGAGCCTGCGGAAAGGGCGACCGGCGTGCCGAACGAAAGGCCCGTGGCCCCCGCCGTCACCAGCGAAAGCACGGGCAGCTTCTTGATCCAGCCGTAGGCCTTTTCCAGGGTTTCCTTGGACTGCTCAAACGACGTCATGTTTTCCTTCACGTAGGGAAGGATTTCCCGGATCATGCTGTTGAGCATGCTGGCCATGGTAAGCGCCGCGGCGGAACCCGCATCCGCCGCAGAAAAGGCGGAATGCTCCCAGGCGCGTATCCACACCCCGTAGTAGGGGGCGTCTTTCCCATCGCAGAGCCTGCCCTTGATTTGCTGCATCAGCGAGGTCTTGCCGGAGCCCC
>JAGADT010000141.1 GCA_017613475.1 Desulfovibrionaceae bacterium
AGACCGCCTGCTGCTCTTCACCCCGCTGGATTCAACCGAACGGGTTTTCCGCTACCGCGTGCGCGCGGCTTCCCGCGGCAGCTTTGTCATGCCGCCAGTCCAGGCCGAAGCCATGTACGACCCGGCGGCCCACGCTGTGGGAAGCTCGTCTACGCTGGTTATTGAATAGCAACGCATAACCTCGCGCCGGCAGGGCTGCACAGCCCTGCCGGCGCTGCCTTAAACAGGACGCCAACCCCGATTACAAGGACGCGTTTCCGGCATGACGTTCCCGCCCAAGCGCCGTTTCACGCGGCTCCTTCTGCTTGCAGCCCTCCCCATTCTCCTGCTCTTCGCATCCCTGCTTTTTTCCCCAAAGCCAGACCTGGCAGGCGGCGCCTCAGGCTCGCGCCTGTTCACAGACAGGAAAGGGCGCATCCTCAGGCTGACGCTGACGGAGGACCAAAAGTACCGGCTGCCTGTCTCCCTTGGACAAATCCCAGCCGACCTCATTGAAGCCACGCTGCTTTATGAGGACAGGGCCTTTTTCTACCACCCCGGCGTAAACCCGCTGGCCCTGGCACGGGCTGCATTCTTTATGGCCCGGGGCGGGCGGCGCATGGGCGGCTCCACGCTGACCATGCAGCTTGCAAGGCTTTCCGCAAAGCTGGATACGCGCACCGTGCGCGGAAAGCTCAGGCAGATATGGCGCGCCCTTGTGCTTGAACGGCACTATTCCAAGCGCGAAATCCTGGGAGCCTACCTGAACATTGCGCCCTATGGCGCCAATGTGGAAGGCGTGGGCGCTGCCGCGCGCATTTACTTCCACAAAGATATTTCACGCCTCTCGCTGCCGGAATGCCTGGCCCTGGCCACCGTGCCCCAGCACCCCGCTGCCAGGCATCCCCTGGCTGTAAAGGGCAAGGCCCTGCCGGCGGCCCGCAAACGCCTCCACGCGCTGTGGGACAAGCGGCATGAGGGGTCGGGCGTGTTCGCGGAAGCGCCGCTCGCCGTTTTTGCGCCCAAAGACCTGCCGTGGGAAGCGCCCCATGCCGTAAACAGCCTGCTGGAAAACAGGAAGAACCTGCCTGGCTCCGGCACCGTGCGCACAACGCTTGACCTTACGCTCCAGCACCTTTTGGAGCGCCTGCTCAAGCGCTCCGCAGAGCGCGGCGCGGCCTGGGGCATGCGCAACGCATCTGCCCTGCTCCTGGACTGGAAAACAGGGGAAATACGGGCCCTTGCCGGCTCCGCGGACTTTTTTAACGCGGAAATCCACGGGCAGGTTGACGGCACTGCGGCGCGCCGCTCCCCCGGCTCCACGCTCAAGCCCTTTGTCTACGCGCTGGCGCTTGAGCAGGGGCTCATCCACCCGCAGACCATCCTTGCCGACACGCCGCGCACCTTTGCCAATTACGACCCGGAAAACGCGGACGGCGCCTTCCGCGGGCCGGTAAGCGCCGGGGAAGCGCTCCGGGCAAGCCGCAACATCCCGGCCATTGCCCTGGCGAGCCGCCTCAGCGAGCCCGGCATTTACGGCTTCCTCAAAAAGCACGGCGTGGCTTTTGCCAAAAGCGCGCAGCACTACGGGCTTGCCCTGGTGCTTGGCGGCGCAGAAGTCACCATGCGCGAGCTTGCCGCCCTGTACGCCGCCCTGCCAAACAACGGGCTCTGGCGGCCATGCACGCTGCTGCCAAACAGCGATGACGCCGTGCAGGCGCTTACGCCGGAGGCGGCCTTCATTACCCTGGACATGCTCAAGGCGCCCCCGCCTTCCGGCGGAGAAGCCGAGGTTTCCTGGAAAACAGGCACCTCCAACGGCCGGCGCGACGCCTGGACGGCCGGCGTGTTCGGACCCTACGTGCTGATTGTCTGGGTGGGGAACTTCGATGGCAAGCCCAACGGCGGCTTTACCGGCATCCACGCCGCAGCCCCCGTGTTCTTTGACATTTACCGCGCGCTCAAGGGCCGCGGGCTCGCACAGGAAGGGCCCAAAAGCCTCCAGCCGCTCAACATCACCCGCATTCCCGTGTGCGAAGCCACGGGCGATGTGGACCTTGCGCTGTGCACGGCTGGGCCTGAACGCTCGCCCGGCTCTTCCGCAAGCCATGTGGATACCTGGTTCATCCCCGGCGTATCGCCCATCCGCCCCTCAGGCGTCCTGAAAAAGCTGATTATCGACTACGAAACAGGCATGCGCCAGTGCGCGGACATTCCGGGGAAAACACGGCATGTCATCTGGGAATGCTGGCCCTCGGATATCCGCCGCCTCTTCAGGCAGGCAGGGCGGGCAAAGCCCGCGCCGCCCCCGCTTGTTCCCGAATGCCGGGGAGTGGCCTCCGCCATTCCCGGCAAAACGCCGGTGATCACCTCGCCCAGGCGGGGCGTGGTGTACGCGGCCAGCCTCTCCTCCCCCAGGCGCATTCCGCTCCAGGCCGATGCGGAGGACGACGCCGAAACCATTTACTGGTTTGCGGACACCCGCTTCCTGGGCAAAAGCACGGGCGACCAGCCCCTCTTCTGGATGCCCGTGCCGGGCACAACGACCATCCGCGCCATTGACAGCGCAGGCAGGGCCGGCTCCATGCAGGTGCGCGTTGAGCGCGTGCAGTAAGCTGCCCTGAGCACCGCCCCTTCCTGGGCAAGAGGCCCGGCGTTTTGTTGGCGGCAGGCTTTTCCGCAAGGGAAAAAACAGCGTTGACAAACAGACCCAAAAGGGAACAGAGTAAGAAACAGAGGAATTTTCACCCGTTCCCCCTTATCCATACGGAGCGTCCCCATGCCCCCCAGACTTGGCTTTGGCTTTATGCGCCTTCCCCTCCTCGACAAAAGCGTGCAGACCTCCTTTGACTACGGGCTTTTGAACTCGCTGGTCGATACCTTCCTTGAAAAGGGCTTCAGCTATTTTGACACCGCGCTGACCTACCACGAAACCCGCAGCGAGGAAGCGCTGCGCAAAGCGCTTGTGGAGCGCCACCCCCGCGAACGCTTTGCCGTGGCAAGCAAGCTCCCGCCGCGCATCATCAGGGAAGAAAGCGACCAGGAGCGCTATTTTTCAGCCCAGCTTGAGCGCTGCGGGGTGGAGTGGTTTGACGCCTACCTCCTGCACAACATCGGCCTCAGCGCCTACAAAAATGCCTGCCATTTTGACAGCTTCGGCTTTGTGCAGCGGAAAAAGGAACAGGGCATGATCCGGCGCATCGGCATGTCTTTCCACGACACGCCGGAACTGCTGGATGAAATCCTTTCGGCCCACCCGGAACTTGACTTTGTGCAGCTCCAGATCAACTACCTTGACTGGGAAAACGAATGCGTCCAGTCCCGCCGCTGCTACGAAGTGGCGCGCAGGCACAAGCTGCCCATTGTTGTCATGGAGCCGTGCAAGGGCGGCAATTTAGCCCAGGTGCCCCAGGAAGCTGAAGCGCTTTTGAAGGCGCGGGATGCCAATGCCTCCGTGCCCTCCTGGGCGTTCCGCTTTGCCGGGAGCCTGCCCGGCGTTGAAACCGTGCTCAGCGGCATGAACGCCATGCCCCAGCTTTTGGACAACGCCTCCGTCTTTGTGGACTTCAAGCCGCTGGATGAAGATGACCTTGCCATACTCAGGCAGGTTTCAGACATCATCAACGCGGAAAAAGCCGTGCCCTGCACCGGCTGCCGCTACTGCGTGGCAGGCTGCCCGCAGCACATTGCCATCCCCGAATACTTTTCGCTCTACAACAACGCCAGGCGCTCCGTTACGCAGCGCTCCAGCCTCCTTTCCTACTACCTTAACCTGACCAGCCGCTTCGGCAGGGCCGGCGACTGCCAGGCCTGCGGCGCGTGCCAAAAAGCCTGCCCGCAGCACATTGACATCCCCTCCTTCCTCAAGGAGGTTTCCGCAACCTTTGACGGACGCTCACTCAGGACGCCCAAATAAGCGGACCGTGCCCACTTTCACACAATTTTGCCTCATAAGGACCATTGCCATGCTGAAACGCCTTGTTCTCTGCCTTTGTTCCATGCCCCTGCTCCTTGGCTGCGTCAACGCCGCCTATAACCGCGCTGAAGTGCGCGATGACCGGGCAGAGCGCGTGACCATCGCCACTGTCCAGCGCGAAATCCGCCCTGGCATGAGCAGCGCTGAAGTGGCCTCCGTGCTTGGCTCGCCCAACCTTGTAACCACCGACGCCAACCGCTGCGAAAACTGGGTGTATGACAAGGTTGCCACGGAAACAGCCTACTCCCATTCGCGCGGAAGCGGCAGCGGCGGCCTTGGCGGCGCGGCAGGCGGGGCGGACGGCGGGCTTCTTGGCGCCCTGGGCTTTGGCGGCGGCAAGTCCACCGGCGCTGTGGCCACCAATCAGCGCACCATGACCATCATCATCAAGTTTGACAAAGACAACCGTGTCCGCGACTACAGCTACCGCCAGTCCAGCTTCTAGCCACGGGGCGGAGTTATGAAAAGCATCCTTTTTTCCGCCTCGCTCTGCCTGC
>JAGADT010000018.1 GCA_017613475.1 Desulfovibrionaceae bacterium
CACAGCGCGGAGCCTGGCGCGGCAGGCTTCGCCCACGCGGTCCGCGCGTTCATCCAGCTTATCCCTGCGCATGATGTCAATAACCTTGCAGGCCACTGCGGAAATCAGGGCGTTGCCGCCAAAGGTTGTGCCGTGGGTGCCCGGCTCAAAAGCCTGGGCCACTTCATCAGTCGCCATCATGGCGCCCATGGGCAGCCCGTTGGCAATGGCTTTGGCGCAGGAGATGACATCCGGCTTCAGGCCGAAGCGCTGGAAGCTCCAGAAGCGCCCTGAGCGGCACATGCCCGCCTGGACTTCATCCACAATAAAAAGAATGCCCTTGGCGCGGCAAAGCGCCTCAATGCCTTTGGCGTATTCGGCAGGCATGGGCAGGATGCCGCTCTCGCCCTGCACGATTTCCGCAAGCACGCCCACTGTGCGCGGCGTAATCGCCGCTTCAAGCGCCTTAAGGTCCCCCCACGGCACCTGCACAAAGCCGCCCGGCATGGGCGCAAATCCATCCTGGTAGGCAGGCTGTCCGGTCGCGGCCACCGTGCCCAGGGTGCGCCCGTGGAACGCGTTTTTCAGGGTGATGATATCCGTGGCGTCTGTTTTGCGCACCTTCTGCATGTAGCGCCGGGCAATTTTGATGGCGGCCTCATTGGCTTCCGCACCGGAATTGCAGAAAAAGACCTTGCCGAAATGCGCGGTGGAAAGCAGCTTCTCCGCCAGGTCAATCTGCTCTTTCTGGTACACAAGGTTGCAGGTATGCACAAGCTTTCCTGCCTGCTCGCGGATAACCTCGGTCACTTCGTCGTTGCAGTGCCCAAGCCCGGTAACGGCAATGCCCGTCAAAAGGTCAATATATTCCCTGCCGTCAGAGCTCCACACGCGGGAGCCCTTGGCCCTGGCAACATCCAGGGGGTAGCGTCCGTAGGTATGGCAGATAAACGCGGCATCGCGCTGCTTAAGGCTTTCAAAAGGCGTAACCATGATTCTTCTCCCTGAAGAAACGTTGCATCACGGCATTCCCACACAGGAAGCCGAAACATTAAAGAAAAAAAAGCGGAAGCGCCTTCCGCATGGTCTGCGGGCATGCGCCAGGCACATCAAAGAGGCATTGAAGGCCAAATATCGCTGATGGAACACTAGCGTCCTGTATGGCCGAAGCCGCCGCTTCCCCGCCTGGTCTCCCCCAGGCGCTCCGCCTGTTCAAGCTGAACCCGGCAGACAGGCTGAAACACAAGCTGGGCCACCCTGTCGCCCCGGCGGATAGCCCTGGGCTCAGAAGACGTATTCAGCAGCACAACGACCAGCTCGCCCCGGTAATCCGGGTCAATAACGCCTACGCCCTGGGCGACGGTGAGGCCCTGCTTTGCGCCAAGCCCGCTGCGGGCGTAAATGAACCCGGCAATATCCGGCTCCATGGGCTCAACGGCAACTCCAGTGGGGACAGCGAGCCGCCCGCCGGCGGGAATGAGCGCCTCCTCTTCGGCGATGCAGGCCCTGAGATCCAGGCCAATGGAACCGGGGGTCGCGCTGGCAAGCCCTCCTTCGCCATACAGCGAAACGCCATCTCCCACATAGGCAAAACGAACCAAAGCCATCCATCCCCCCGCGCAGGCAAAGGCGCCCGCCCGCTGCAAAAAACATGGAGCCGTGCGCTCCACTTACATGGAAAAGCTGTCTCCCAGGTAAAGCTCGCGGGCCTTCGCATTATGAATCAGCTCATCAGGCGTTCCCGCAAGGCTGACCAGGCCCTTGACCATGAGGTAGGCCCTGTCGCAGATCGTCAGGGTTTCCCGGACGTTGTGGTCGGAAATCAAAACGCCGATGCCGCGTTCCTTGAGCGCGCGCACAAGCGACTGGATATCGCCCACGGCAAGCGGATCAATGCCGGCGAACGGCTCATCCAGAAGGACAAATTTGGGATCGCGGATCAGCGCCCGGGCGATTTCCAGCCTGCGCCGCTCGCCGCCGGAAAGGTGCATGGCGTGCGAATTTTCAAGGCGCGTCAGGCCAAACTCTTCAAGAAGGCGGTCGGCATGGATCCGCTGCTCTTTGCCTGTGAGATTGGTATGCTCCAGGATAATCTGGAGGTTCTGGCGCACCGTCAGGCGCTTGAAAACCGAACTTTCCTGGGGCAGGTAGGAAATGCCCACCCTGGCCCGCTCATGCAGGGGCCAGGCGCTGATATCCTGGCTGTCTAAAAGAACACGCCCTGAGGTCGGCTTGATGATCCCCGTCAGCATATAAAACGACGTGGTCTTCCCGGCGCCGTTCGGGCCAAGCAGGCCCACAATCTCCCCCTGATGGACCTCGGGGGAAACGCCGCGCACCACTTCGCGCTGGCCGTAGACCTTGTGCAGGTCAACACCCTTGAGAACAGCCATGGCCCCTACTTCCTCCCGCCGACAGCAGAAAGCCGCTTGGACGCAGGCGCGGAAAAAACAGCCTCGACCCGCTTCTGCCCGCCGCCTATGACCTCGCTGCGGTTCTCGCCTGCGTAATGCCTGATTTCATGGCCTGAAATGCTGTTTTTCCCGTCGCTCAGGCGCGGGTCAATCTGCATGACAATGAGTTCCTTGTCCGGCGTATAGCTGGCCTTGCCGCAGGAACCTGTGCGCTCGCCGGAACGCATCCGCACGTTCTTTTCGGCGGACATGTAATCGACATCGCCTGCTGCCATGCCTGTCGGCAGGCCTTCATGGCCCTCACGGGCGCCCTGCGCGGGCTTAAAGAAAACCGTCAGCCGCTCTGACCACAGTTCAAAATCCGAGCGCTGCACATGCACGCTCCCGGCAAACACCACCTGCCGTTTTTCAGCCTCGTAGACCATTTTATTGGCTGTGATTTTGGTGGGCACATCGTTTTGGGGCTTCGTGCCGGAAGGCGCCGCCATGGCCGGCAACGCCCATAAAAACAGCGCCAGGACAGCGCCCAATAGAGTTTTGTTCATGGAATGCTCACTTTTTCGCAGCGCCTGAGGAAGACGCCGCAGATGCAGTCCTTGGGAAAATAACCACCGTCACGCCGCCGGTGCCGGTCAGCCTTTCAGCGCCAAGCTCCCATTCCAGCATTTTCATTTCGGCCGTTCCGGAAGGGCCGAAAAACGAGGCGCCGTCGGGGAAAACCATGACCCTCGTGCGGGAATCATACGATACCGAAGGGCCCTGCGCCTTTTCTTCCCCCCTGACGGCCGTTACATCACCCCAGAGGCGCACATGCTGCTGCCCTTCTGTGATGCGCCCTTTCTGCGCATTCACAAAGAGGTAATCCTTTTTCGCCGGATCCCCCAGGGCGTAGCGCACGTCAGGGGCATCCACGTCAATATCATTGCCTTCCTGGGTCAAATGCCCCCAGTTGGCGTGAAGGCGCCAAAATTCCAGCCCGTTCTCGCCGCTGAACAGCTTGATGCCCTCAACGGAAAGGCCAGGCCCCTCGTCTTTCAGGGCGTCCGCATGGCTGGCTTTTGGCAGGCAGAGGGCGGCGGACGCAAAGGCGAACAGCAGAAACACGAAGCTGCGGAACGCCGATGCCCTATTCAGGGCGCTTCCATTTCTCAAGCAGCGCATCCAGCACCCCCTTTGCAGAAAGGAGCAGGTCAGCCAGTTCCCGCACTGCCCCGTGACCGCCGCAGGCCTCAGTTACCAGGCAGGCAGCGGCCTTGACCTCGGGGCGGGCGTTAGCCACGGCAACAGGCACGCCCACAAGGCTCATGGGCGCAATATCCACCCAGTCGTCGCCGACATAGGCGATTTCATCCCAGGAAAGCTGCAGCTCCGCGCGCATGTTCTCCAGGAAACCCGCCTTGCTCAGGTGCCCGCCGTGGAAGCGGGCAATGCCCAAATCCTCAAGGCGGCGGAGCACGCACGGCGTATTCATGCCGGAAATGACGCCCAGCTCGATCCCCGCCTCCTTCAGTAGGCGGATGCCAATGCCATCCTGCACGTCAAAGCGCTTTATCGTCAGGCCTGAAGCGTCGTAATACAGCCCGCCGTCAGTCATGACGCCGTCCACATCCATCACCAGCAGGCGGACACGGCGCAGGCGCGCCGAAAGTTCAGCATCCATGAGGAACATCCCATAACTGTTTCAGTTCAAGCAGGAGCGCGCCAAGGCGCTGGACAGGCCAGCTGTTCGGCCCGTCGCAGAGGGCATGGTCAG
>JAGADT010000142.1 GCA_017613475.1 Desulfovibrionaceae bacterium
CAGGCGGTTCAGGGCGGGATGTGGCTGCCAGCTTGTGGTTGAACAGCTGGTTTTTCCAGTATTTAGTCTGGATGAGGCCAAAAACAACAGCGGCTTCTTCCCAGCGTTGTGAAGGTTCGAAGTTGTTGACGATCTCAGCGTATTTGTTCCATAACGCCAGTAACGAAGCCTCATCCATGGCGTCAAGCTGACGAGCGAGTTTGTGTAAAAGCTGTTCCATAAAGCTTTTCGCCGCAGCACGCCAGCGGTAAAGCAGCGCAGCGGCCTGATGTAGGATTCATAAAAACGCCCCGCTGACCGATAGTTCGGCCGCGGGGCGCAGCTGTATGCGAAGGATAGGGACAATCAGCTCCCAGAGGCAATCTTCATGCGCAGGCTGGCCCTGAGCAGGGCAGCCTCAGCACGGAGCACGTCAATCGTTTCGTCAGATGCAGCTTTTTCGAGGCGCTGCCTGGCGCGGTCCATGGCGCGCTGGGCCCTGGCAACGTCGATATGCTCCTTAAGTTCCGCAGATTCAGCGAGGATGCTGACTCGATTTTCCGAAATTTCCGCGAAACCGCCGGAAATAAACACGTCAGTATTCTGATCATTCTTGCGGAAATACAGGCGTCCAGGCGTCAGGGCAGTGAGCAGGGGAGAGTGCCCCGGCATGATGCCGAGCTGTCCCAGTTCACCGGGAATGCCCACATAATCGGCTTCGGCCTGCACAACAGGGCCGTTGGGGGTGACCACTTCTAACTGAAGAGCTGCCATAGTCGCTCCTAGTTGTTTTCCTGACTCTTCTTGTGCTTGGCCAGGGCCATTTCAATATCGCCCACCATGTAGAAGTCGCCTTCAGCCAGGTCGTCGTAGTCGCCGTTCAGAATGCCTTTGAAGCCCTTGATGGTGTCTTCCAGCTTTACATACACGCCGGGCGTTCCCGTAAAGGTTTCGGCTACATGGAAAGGCTGGGAGAGGAAGCGCTGGATGCGGCGCGCACGGGCCACGGTGAGCTTGTCTTCATCAGAAAGCTCGTCCATGCCGAGGATGGCGATGATATCCTGCAGTTCTTTGTATTTCTGCAGAATTTCCTGCACCTGCCTGGCGACCCGGTAATGCTCTTCACCGACGACATTGGGGTCAAGGACACGGGAGGTGGAGTCCAGCGGGTCCACGGCGGGGTAAATGCCGAGTTCCGCGATTTGGCGGGAAAGCACAAGCGTACCGTCAAGGTGCGAGAACGTCGTGGCCGGCGCAGGGTCAGTCAGGTCGTCGGCGGGCACGTAAACCGCCTGGACAGAGGTGATGGAGCCCTTCTGGGTTGAGGTGATGCGTTCTTCCAGCGCGCCGAGGTCAGTGCCGAGGGTAGGCTGATAGCCCACGGCTGATGGCATGCGGCCAAGCAGTGCGGAGACTTCCGAGCCTGCCTGGGTGAAGCGGAAGATGTTGTCGATGAAAAGCAGCACGTCCTGGTTTTCTTCATCACGGAAGTATTCGGCGCAGGTGAGGGCGGTCAGAGCTACGCGCGCGCGGGCTCCCGGGGGCTCGTTCATCTGTCCGTACACGAGTGCGGCTTTTTCCAGAACGCCGGCAGCCTCCATTTCATGGTAGAGGTCGTTGCCTTCACGGGTGCGTTCGCCAACACCGCCGAACACAGAAATGCCGCCGTGCTGCTTGGCGATATTGTTGATCATTTCCATGAGGATAACGGTCTTGCCAACGCCGGCGCCGCCGAAGAGACCCATTGTGCCACCCTTGGGGAAGGGTACGAGGAGGTCAACAACTTTGATGCCGGTTTCCAGAACTTCAACAGAGGTATTCTGCTCGGTGAAATTCGGGGCAGTACGGTGTATCGGCAGGAAATTCTGGGTCTCAATAGGACCTTTCTGGTCAACAGGGCGCCCCACAACATTCATGATGCGGCCAAGCGATGCCTTGCCGACCGGCACCATGATAGGCTTGCCGGTATCGACCGCTTCCATGCCGCGGACAAGACCTTCGGTAGCGTCCATGGCAATGGTGCGTACCACGTTGTCTCCCAGGTGCTGGGCGACTTCGCAAATGAGGTCAGAGGCGTCGGCGTTGTTGGGGTTTTTGATTTCCAGGGCAGTCAGGATGCTGGGTAGCTGGCCGCTCGGAAACGCCACGTCAACGACGGCACCGATGACCTGTACGATTTTACCGATGTTTTTGCTCATATTGATAAATGCTCCCTTCAAACCAGTAACCTTTTACTGGAGGGCTTCAGCGCCGCCGACGATGTCGATGAGTTCGCTGGTGATGGAGGCCTGACGGGTTTTGTTATAGAGCAGCGTCAGTGTTCCGGTCAGCTCATCGCAGTTCCTCGTTGCGTTGTCCATGGCAACCATGCGGGCAGCATGTTCGCTCGCAGATGTATCGAGGAGGGCTCGATATATCTGGACATTGACGAAACGAGGCAGCAGCGCGTTGAGGAGCGAGCTGACGTCGGGCTCATACGTATACTCGAATGCAGGATTAATATCCTCGTGATGACCCGCGTTAATCTGCTGCATGGGCAGCATGGGCTGCACTGTGGGAACCTGGCGGGACGCCGATTCAAACTGACCATACACAAGGATTACTTCATCAATTTTTTCAGCAAGATAGGAGCCTATAATGGTTTTGCCAATAGTCGACGCGAGATCAAAATTAAATTCGATCATCGCGCCGGTATAGCTTTCCGCAAGCTCGAATCCACTTTTGCCGATGGCATCGCGGCCTTTCTTGCCGACGCAGATAAAGCGGACATCCTTGTTTTCAGCTGCTGCTTTCCGCGCCGTATCCAGCGCGCGGGCAATAAGCCCCGCGTTAAATCCGCCGCAGAGCCCGCGGTCTGAAGTGAAAAGGACTATCAGTACGGTTCGCTGTTCGGCATGAGCGGCCAAAAGGGGATGGGCAGTGCCGGTGGCCTTAGCTGCGATGTCGCCCAGAACCGCATGGAATTTGTCCGCGTAGTTGCGGAAGCGTTCAATGCGGGACTGGGTGCCGCGCAGCTTCGCCGAGGCCACCATGTTCATGGCCTTGGTGATCTGCTTGGTCTTGCGGACTCCAGCGATTTTTGTCTTGACGTCTTTCAGCGAAGGCATGGGACTCCCCGTCTTTAGGCGTTGCGGCTTTGCTTGAACGCTGTAATGGCGTCGTTCAGGCGGCCCTTGAGATCGTCGTCCAGAGTTTTCCGGGTCCGAATATCATCAAGAATGTCTGCCTTGGAAGCATGCAGGAAGTCGAGGAGCTCGCGTTCAAACATGCGGATCTCCGTTTCGGGCACGTCGTCCATGAAACCGCGCGTTGCGGCATACATGGAGGCCACCTGGTCTTCCGTTGGCATCGGCATGTACTGGGGCTGCTTCAGCAGCTCTACAAGGCGGGCGCCGCGTTCCAGTTTGAGCTTGGTGCTCTTGTCCAGGTCTGAGCCAAACTGCGCGAAGGCAGCCAGCTCGCGGTACTGGGCAAGGTCGAGGCGCATGGTGCCTGCAACCTGTTTCATGGCTTTGATCTGTGCTGCGCCGCCGACGCGGGATACGGAAAGGCCCACGTTGATGGCGGGACGGATGCCTGCGTTGAACAGGTTGGGTTCGAGGTATACCTGACCATCCGTGATGGAGATCACGTTGGTGGGGATGTACGCGGAAACGTCGCCTGCCTGCGTTTCAATGATGGGCAGGGCCGTCAGCGAACCGCCGCCGAGCGAATCATCCAGCTTTGCCGCGCGTTCGAGCAGACGGGAATGCAGGTAGAAGACGTCGCCGGGATAGGCTTCACGTCCCGGAGGACGGCGGAGCAGGAGCGACATCTGCCTGTAGGCGACAGCCTGCTTTGAAAGGTCATCGTAAATAATTAGCGCATGCTTGCCGTTGTCGCGGTAATATTCGGCCATCGTGCAGCCGGTGTACGCCGCGATATACTGCATGGGCGCAGGCTCCGAGGCGGAGGCGGAGATAATGGTCGTGTATTCCATTGCGCCGTGCTTGCGCAAGATATCGGTCACCAGGGCAATGGTTGACTGCTTCTGGCCGATGGCCACATAGAAGCAGTGCATATCTGTATTTTTCTGCGCAAGAATGGCGTCGATGCAGATAGCGGTTTTGCCTGTCTGGCGGTCACCGATGATGAGCTCACGCTGGCCGCGCCCGATGGGCGTCATGGCGTCAATGGCTTTGATGCCGGTGTTCATGGGTTCATGAACGCTTTTGCGCTCGATAATGCCAGGTGCCTTGACTTCTACAGGACGGAACTGGTCTGTTTCAACAGGTTCAAGTCCGTCCAGGGGCTGCCCCAGCGGGTTGAGCACGCGGCCCATGACCGCGTCGCCTACAGGAACAGAGAAGATGCGCCCTGTGCGTTTCACAAGGTCGCCTTCCTTGATTCCTGTATCCGCACCAAGGAGAGCTACGCCGACGTTGTCCTCTTCAAGGTTGAGCACCATGCCCTGAACGCCGCCGGGGAACTCAAGAAGCTCCATGCTCATGGCGTTCTGTACGCCATAAACACGCGCTATGCCATCACCCACGGACAGCACTGTTCCCGTTTCAACGGTGTCGACGCGCTGTTCGAAGTTTTGGATCTGCCCCTTGATAATGTTACTGATTTCATCCGCATTGATATGCATGATGCTACTCACCCCTCTTGATAGTGTCGATGAGGGCGCTGAGCTGCGCCTTGAGACTTGCATCCATCACGGTATCGCCAAGCTGCAGGATGGCGCCGCCAAGGATGCCGGGATCCACCTCAAAGCCGAGCTTGATTTGCTTGTCGGCTTTTTGGGCCAGCATTTTTGTCACATCGCCGCGCCGTTTCTGCGTGAGCGGAACAGCTGTGACGACTTTTCCGCGCACGACGCCTTTCGCCCCGTCCAGGAGTTTTCCATAGGCGGCGGCAATGTCGCCAAGCAGCGGGAGACGTGTTTTTTCAGCAAGCAGCCGGCAGAAATCTTTCATGACCGGGCTTGCCTTGAGGTTATCGAGAATAAGGCTGAGGACAGCAAATTTTTCTTTGGGCGTGATAACAGGGGCCCGGAAGAGAAGCTCCAGATCCTTGGATTGGCCGAGCATTTCGCCTAAGGCGTCAAAGGTCGCTCCGTAGCTGTCCAGTTCTTTTATGCCCTTTTCCTGGCCGATGGAGAAAAGCGCTTGGGCATAGCGCCGGGCCACGATGTCACCGGTCACTGCAACACCGCCTTTTCCAGAGAGTTATCGATGATCGCCGCGTGCTGCGACGGAGAAAGCGTTTTACGCAGTTCTTGCTCCACCTTACGGGCCAGCTCGTCAGCCATTTCTGCCCGCAGCGCCGCCAGTTCCGCCTTGGCCTGCTTTTCAGCGGCAATCTTGGCATGTTCCCGGATGGCGTCAGCTTCTTTTTCGGCGCGGGCAAGAATTTCCGCCTTCAGCAAATTGGCCTGTTCACGGCTCTGCTGGAGAATCGCTTCGCGTTCGCTTTCAATAGTGTCAAGCTGCTGCTCAAGCTTTGCAAGGCGCTGCTCGGCTTCCTGCTTCTGTACCTGGAGCGTATCCAGTTCCGCGGCAATGCCGCTGCGGCGGCTGGAGAAAAAATCTTTGAGCTGACGCCCGCCTGCCCTCCAAAGGACATAGAGGAAAACAAGCAGGTTGGCAGTGCGCGCCACGAAGTTGACAGCAGGGGTAGCCGTATTGAGCGATGAAACAATGCCCAGAAAGATCATCGTAAGAATGACGATGATGCCATCTTTGCTCAGGAGAAAAGAAAGAAGCGGTTTCAAAATAGACCCCTTGCAGGTGGACCGTATCCGGTCTGCTGCCTGTTTAAAGGTTCATTTGCGCATGTATAAGCATAAGCAGGAGCCCTGGAAACATGCAGGCTGTCAATACTGATATTTCCTAGCTCTTTGTTTCAGAGGGTGTTTTTTTGGATCTGGTCCTTGTGGTTTTGCGCGGCTCCCTGGGCGTTTCTTCATTGGCGGAGGGAGCTTCCTGATCGGCAGGCGGAACGTCTGTGAGTTTGGCTATAATGGCTGAGGCAAGGGAAGGGATTTCGTCCTGGAGGGATTTCCGGCTATTTGCAAGATCCTTGTCGAGGGCTTCCCTGGAAGAAGAGGCAAAAGCCTCAGCGTCTCCATCTGCGGCTTCAAGAACAGCGCTGCGCTGTTCTTCAGCTTCGCTGCGCGCTGCCTGGCAGAGCGCTGCTCCTTCTTTCCGGGCTGTGCGCATGGCGTTTTCGTAGAGCCTGGTCAGTCTGCCGGAGTGGTAGGCAAGGTCGTCCGCATCGTGGGCGAGGCCGCTGAAGAGTTCCCGCCGCTGGCGGAGAATCCGGCGTATGGGCCGGATGAGCAGCAGATTCAGCATCACCAGGGCAATGACGAAGTTGGCGAACTGAACAAACAGAGTAAGATCAACATCAATCACTGGGGTTCTCCCTGATCAGAGTAAATCGTTACGTACAGCAATGAACCTAGTCAATTTTAACCGCGATGTCAAAGGGGTTTAGGTCTGATGGCAAAACTTGTTTGAGCCGTCCGATGAGCCCGCGTAAAAGAGTTGGGAGCCATTCAGCTTTTGAACATGAAGCGCCGCATGGAAACGCTCTGGACTAAGCCAACCAGGGCAAAGTTCAGGATCGTGGCGCTGCCGCCGTAGCTGATAAAGGGGAGGGGAATGCCCACAACGGGCATCAGCCCGAGCACCATGCCCATGTTGATGGAAATCTGCCAGAAAAAGTAGACAAAGACGCCTGCGGCCAGCGTGCTGCCAAAACGGTCTTTGGCATCGCGGACGGTGTTGAAGATGGCGAGGAGGAAAAAGCAGGAGAGCAGCAGGAGCAGGATGCAGCCGACAAATCCCCATTCTTCGCCCAAAACAGCCAGGGCGAAGTCCGTGTGCTTTTCAGGCAGGAAGCGCAGCTGGCTCTGCGTGCCGTGCAGAAAGCCTTTGCCCCAGATTTGTCCTGATCCTATGGCTATCTGCGACTGCATGATATGGTAGCCTGACCCCAGGGGATCGTTGCTGGGGTCCAGAAAGGTGAGGATGCGGCGTTTCTGGTAATCGTGCAGGGCAAACCATGTAAGGGGGAGGAAAAGCGGCAGCGTAAGGAGGCATGTTTTTAGGACGGCTGGGGTGAGCCCATGGTAGAGGATCATGGCGCCAAGAATAAAGAGAACGGTCAATCCCGTGCCAAGATCCGGCTGGGTGAGGATCAGCAAGGTGGGCACAAGCCCCATGGCAGTGATCTGGGCCAGCCCTTTCCATGACAGGACTTCAGCGTTCTTGGCGAGCATCTGGGCGCCAAGGAGGAGGACGGAAATCTTGGCCATTTCACTTGGCTGGAAGTTAAAGACTCCCAGGTCCAGCCAGCGTCTTGCGCCGTACACAAGCTTGCCGAACAGGGGCACCATGAGAAGCGCCAGCACGGATACGATGTAGAAAAAGGTGGATACCGTGGTCAGCCGCCGGTAGTCAAAGCTCATAACGGCTGTCATGGCCGCGAAGCCGCCAAGCCCCCAGATGAGCTGGCGGCGGTAAAAGGAGGCAAGCGCCAGGCCGTCTTCCGCGCGCGTGCCGCTTGCGGAATAGAGATTGAGCAGCCCAACGGCGAACAGGGCGAGGAGGGCAGCGAGCAGCCCCCAGTTGAGGTGTGTCAGGAGGCGGCGGTCTATAAGCATGGCAAAGCCTGGGCAGCGGCAGGAGCCGCACAGTTCAGGAAAAGATTGATAAGTTCCCTGCGTTTCAATGCGTTTAAGGAGCGCCTATGGAGCAGGGAACCAGTGGGGCACATATCGGAAACAACGGGCTGTCCTGATGTGCGTATCATGGGCGTGTCTTCCTTCCTGAAAAAGCTTGGCGGCGCAGCTTTACGAGACAGCGCCGTATTGCGGCAGATGAACGAGGGTTTTTATCGGCTAAAAAAGCTGTTTCGTCCATAGGCAGATGAGCCGCCTTGAACGGAAAGGATGGAAACAGCTCCGCGCTGCGGATTTATAAGGCAAACAGGTTCAGCAGGAAATGGATCGTCAGGCGTATCGGAGCGGCAATGACAGCGCTTACAGGACCCAGCAGGAGAAGAAGGATCAGGAGCGTGCCATAGTGCTCCAGCTGCAGGTAGCGCAGCCCCATGTGTCCTGGCAGGATGGTCCAGAGGATTTTGCTTCCGTCCAGCGGGGGAATGGGGATGAGGTTGAACCAGGCAAGCGCGCAGTTAACGGTAATAGACGTGTACAGCGAGAGCATGCCGAATTGCCATGTGGAGCTGGTGTGCCAGGCTTGTGCCGGCATGAGCAAAAGATACCCCTTGAGTACGCAGGCGGAGAGGAGGGCCAGCAGCAGGTTGGAAACAGGGCCGGCAGCGGCAACAAGCGCGAAGTCCCACTTGAGGCGGTGGAAGCGCCGGGGATTGATGGGAACAGGCTTTGCCCAGCCGAATACAAAAGGGCCTGACAGGCTGGTAAGGATAAAAAAGATCATGCCCATGGGATCAATGTGCGGCAGGGGATTCAGCGTCAGTCGTCCTAGGGATGACGCGGTATCGTCGCCGCAGCGTTTTGCCATCCATCCATGCGCGTATTCATGAATGACGAGTCCCAGCATGAGCGGCACAAAAGAAATGGCAATTTTTTTGATCAGCAGGGCAATGTTGAGGTCTGGCATAGGCGTTGGGAACATTGGATGAAAGTTTCTGGATTTCGCCACGGAGAATGCGGATATCGGCGCATAGATTTTTCGCAGACAACGCGCAGGCTGTCAATGGAAAGAGAGCCTGAATCAAGCTTGACGGAAAGGGGCAGAGCGTGTAACTTTATCCCGACGTGTGAAGCCTGCCACGCTGGCGCGGGGCGGTTTCTCATTCCTGTTTGACCTTTGAGGTCCTATCGGGGGTGGCCGTTAAGGCCCCCTTTTTTTATGTTGAGTGTTGACGGTGAATGCCATGAATACCGATAGAATCGCCTTCATTACGCAGCTTGCAGAGCCGCTGGCCGCGTCTTTGGGGCTTGTCCTGTGGGGCGTGGAATGCGTTGGGGCAAAGCGCACTGTCCTGCGGGTTTTTGTTGAAAAAGCCGCGGGGAGCGCGGCCGCAGGGGAAGGCGATGCGTCTGTCAGGGAGTCCGGGGTTTCCGTGGAGGAATGCGCGGAGCTTTCCAGGCTTCTTGGCGCGAGCCTGGATGTTGAGGATCCCTTTGCTGCGGCGTGGACGCTGGAGATTTCTTCTCCGGGTTTTGAGCGGACATTTTTTCAGCTTGCCCAGCTTCGGGGCTACGAAGGGAAAACGCTGGACGTTGTTTTGTCCAGTGAGCATCCTTCATGGCCGGTGACTGAGGGCATCCCCGGGCGGAAGCATTTCCGCGGCGAGCTGCGCCGCGTGGATGAGGGGGCGTTTGTTCTTGGCGTTGCCGCAGATACGCGTGCGCAGGGTGACCCTGAAGAGGTGCTTATCCCCTGGGAGCTCGTGCGCCGCGTCCGGCTTGTTTATGAATTTTCGGAACCCGGGCTGCCTGGCAAAGGCGGAGGCTCTGCCCGCAAGGCTCTTAAAAGCGGAGGCAATGTATGAATCTGGAGCTGAAAAAGGCCATTGATCAAATCAGCAAGGACAAGGGTCTTGACCGTGACATGCTTATTGCTACGCTGGAAGAAGCCGTGCGGACATCTGTTCAGCGCAAGTATGGTGACAATCTGGATGTTGAGGTCCGCTATAATGATGAAACGGGCGACCTTGAGGTGTACCAGTTCAAGATAGTTGTTGCCGAGGTGGAAGATCCCATTCGTGAAATTAGCCTTGAGGATGCCCGCAGCCATGACCCTGCCGTGCAGTGCGATGATGAAATAGGCCTGCGCCTGAAAGTTGAGGACCTTGGGCGTATCGCTGCTCAGTCTGCCAAGCAGGTGATCATCCAGCGGATGCGCGATGCTGAGCAGGAGATGATCTACGAAGAATATAAGGACCGTGTGGGAGAAATCGTCAGCGGCACCATCCACCGCAGGGATAAGGGCGGCTGGGTGGTTAACATCGGCCGCGTTGAAGCCCTTTTGCCGAAGGAGGAGCAGATCCCCCGCGAGCATTACAAGCGCGGTGATTCTCTCCAGGCATTGATTATTAATGTGCACGATCCCCACCAGAAGGACAGGAAGGAAATCCGCGGTCCGCAGATTGTGATTTCCCGCGCCCACCGCGACTATATGGCGGCCCTTTTCCGCAGGGAAGTGCCTGAAGTGGATGAAGGCATCGTGCAGATCATGGGGGTCGCCCGGGACCCTGGCAGCAGGGCCAAGGTCGCCGTCCTTTCGCGGGAGCGGGATGTGGATCCCGTGGGGTCCTGCGTTGGCGTGCGCGGCTCGCGCATCCAGAACATTGTCCAGGAGCTGCACGGCGAACGGATTGACATCGTGGTGTGGAACCAGGATGTGGCTGTGTATGCCAGGAATGCCCTGGCGCCCGCGGTGATTTCCCGGATCAATGTTATCGAGGCTGAGAACCTGATTGAAGTCACTGTGCCTGACGATCAGCTGACCAGCGCCATCGGGCGCAAGGGGCAGAACGTTAAGCTGGCGGCAAAGCTTCTGGGCTGGAAGATCGATATTTTCACAGAGAGCCGGTATAATGAGGTCAATGCCGTTGGGCAGGGGCTTGAACAGGTTGCGAATGTGGCTGAACTTTCTGTAGACACGCTGCTTTCGGCTGGCTTCAATACGCTTGCCAGGCTGCGCGAGTCCAGCGATGAGGAGCTGATGCAGGGATTGGGAATTTCAGAATCCCGGCTGGCTGACCTGCGGACGGCTGTCAATTTCCTGATGCATTCTGACTCTGCACAGGAAGCAGGGGAAGCCGTTCCCGCTGGCGATGAGCCTGCGGAGGAAGTCCGGCAGGCTGAGGGGAAGAACGACTGAGCATGAATCGGGGACACGTGCCTACGAGAATGTGTGTTATTTGCCGGCGCCGTGCGCCGCGTCATGAGCTGACACGCTATGTGCTGCAGGCTGATGCCGCGGAGGATAAAGTCCGTGCGGTTTTGTTTAAGGATGAGCGCCAGATATGCCCGGGACGAGGATTGTATGTATGCGCGGATGAGGCCTGCGTGGAGAAATTCCTGCAGTTTCGTGCTGGCGGGCGGAAGAGAAAGGGAGTGAGCGCATGAGTGACGACAGCATAAAAGTCAAGGAATTGGCAGCGGCATTGAAAGTTCAGACCCGTGAGGTGTTTAAGGCTTTGCGGGCTCTGAACATACCGGCTGCCAGCGGGTCTAGTCCAATTCTTCAGGAAGATGTTCCCCGCATTCGGGAATATTTTGACAAGGCAAAGTCCGAGTCGGGCGATGACCGGCGGGAAATCCAGCCAGGCGTTATCGTGCGGCGCAAGCGTCAGTCGGAGCGCCATGCTCCGTCTAAAGCGCCTGAACCAGTGGAGAATGCCCAGGAAGCGGAGGCTGAAAAGGAGTCACCCAGCCAGGGTGCTGAGCCCCGCAGCGAGGAAGCCGCGCCGTCTCCCCGTCCGCGTTCTGCCAAAAAGCGCTCTCCCAAGCAGACGCTCGTTGTTCCGGCCGCTAAGGTGATAAGCCGTCCTGATGATCCCAAGGCAGAGCCAAAGCCCGCACAGCCGACAGAACAGCCTAAGCCTGAGGAAGAGGCTCCCAAGCCTGCCGAAAACAGCGTTGCCAGTGTGGAGCCGCAGCTTTCCGGGAGCCCCGCAGAAGCAATTAAGCCGCCAGTGCAGGAAGAAAAGCCCGCTGCTGAAGAGAAAATGGCGGTTGAAACAGCGCAGCCTGCTGAAGAAAAGCCCGCGCGCAAAGAACCGCCGGCAGAGGCAGAGTCCCGCCGCTCCCGTCCTGCCGCTTCAGCCAGCCCTGAAGGCTCTTCGGCGCCGTCGCTGCTGCCTCCTGTTCCCGAGCGGGAAAATACCGGTGCAG
>JAGADT010000143.1 GCA_017613475.1 Desulfovibrionaceae bacterium
GACAGGAAGACAGTGAGGACCAGCAGGAAGCCCTTGCTGAAAACACGGGGAAAGCTCCCCGCCCACGTTCCCGCTCCGCACGCCGCAGGGCGGCAGCCGCGCGCCGCAAGGCCGAGGCAAAAGCCGCTGAAGCCGCGCGCCTTGCCAGGCAGGCGGACAGGAAACACGCGCAGGAAGAGGGCGAAGAGGACGCCGAAGAAGGCAAAAAGCCCTCTGCCAGCCATAAAATGCTGGTCAGCGTGCTTCCCGGGGAACTGGCCGAAGTCGTCTTCATCGAAGACGGCACGGTTGCCGAATACTATGTGGAAATGGTGCACCAGGCCAAGATCCGCGGCAATATCTATAAAGGCGTCATCAGCAATATCGACCCGAACCTCCAGGCCGCCTTCGTCAATTTCGGGCAGTCCAAAAACGGCTTCCTCCAAATTGACGAAATCCATCCCGAGTACTGGCTGACCCACTATGAACCGGAAAACGGCAGCAAGTATCCGCCCATCCAAAAAGTCATGAAGGCCGGGCAGGAAGTGCTTGTGCAGGTTGTTAAGGAACCCAATGGCAGCAAAGGCGCTTTCCTTACAACCTGGGTATCGCTCGCGGGGCGCTTTCTTGTGCTGACGCCCGGGCAGGAGCAGATCGGCATTTCCCGCAAGGTTGAAGACCATGAGGAGCGCAGCCGCCTGCGCGAGCTTATCAAGGGGCTGGATCCCGGCGAAGGCGTGGGCGCCATTGTCCGCACTGTCAGCGAAGGCACAAGCAAGACCACCCTGCAGAAAGACCTCAATTTCCTGAAAAGAGTCTGGCAAGACATCCGCAAGCGCGCGGGCACGGAAAAGGCGCCGTCGCTCATCTACGCGGAACCGGGGCTGGCCAGCCGCGCCGTGCGGGATTACCTCTCTGACGATGTAAGCGAGATCTGGGTTGACGATGCCGAAACGGCAGAAGCCATCCGCGACATGACCTCCCTGCTCTTTCCGCGCCGCCCTGAGCTTGTGCATTATTACGAAAAAGGCTCCAAATCCCTTTGGGACCATTTCAATGTCCGCAAGCAGCTGGACCAGATCCACGCGAGGGAAGTGACCCTGCCTTCAGGCGGGCGCCTGGTCTTTGACCAGACGGAAGCCCTGATGGCCATTGACATCAACTCCGGGAAATCCGGCGGGAAAAACAACTTTGAAGCCACGGCCCTGAGGACAAACCTTGAGGCGGCAGAAAGCATCGCAAGGCAGCTCCGCCTGCGGGATGTGGGGGGGCAGATCGTCATCGACTTCATTGAAATGCGCGACCAGGGCCGCTGCCGCGAAGTGGAAAAAACGCTCCACGCCGCCATGAAAAACGACAGGGCGCGCCACGATATCGGGCACATGAGCTCTTTTGGCCTGCTCCAGATTGTGCGCCAGCGCATCGGCTCCTCAGCCATTTCCATCTCCCAGGAGCCTTGCCCGCACTGCGGCGGCACGGGAATGCGCCGCAACCTGGAATGGCAGGCCCTCCAGCTCCTCCGCGAACTGCGCGGGGAACTGACCCTTGCCGCGCGCAGCGGGCGCAGCGAGCACATCTGCACGCTCAACGCGGAACTCGCGCTGTATGTGCTCAACAACAAGCGCGAGCGGCTCTCCGCACTGGAAAAAGAATTCAATATCCGGCTTGAAATCCGCATCGCCCGCGACGGGGGGGAATAATGCGCGTTTTGCTCCACGCCTGCTGCGGGCCATGCAGCATCATGTGCGTAAAAATGCTCCGTGACGCAGGCCATGACGTCACGGCGTATTTTGCCAATCCAAACATCCACCCCGTTATGGAATACCTGCGCAGGCGCGAAGCCATGGAGCAGGCTGCGGCCCGCCTTGCCCTGCCCGTGATCTGGCAGGACGACGTCTACAGCGTTTCCGGCTGGCTTGCCGCCGTGCACGACCAGGGCATTGCCGACAACGCCGATGCCCGCCGCTGCGCCTACTGCTATGCCAGCCGGCTGACCCTTACAGCGGCCGCCGCCCGCGAGCACGGCTTTGACGCCTTCTCAACCAGCCTCCTCTATTCCCGCCACCAGCGCCATGAGCTTATCCGCGAAGAAGGCGAAAAAGCCGCCGCGCGGGTGCCCGGCTCCTCCTTCCTGTACATGGATTTCCGCCCCGGCTGGCAGGAAGGCATTGACCTTTCCAAGGAATGGGGGCTGTACCGCCAGAACTACTGCGCCTGCATCTTCAGCGAAGAAGAGCGCTTTCTGAAAAAAGTCCGGAAGCTCGCAGAGGCGCAATAGCCCGCGCCCCAAAACAACACCGCGTTTTCCAGAAAAAACATGCCTGGCTTCATCCCCCCAAAGGGCTTGAATGCCAGGCATGCCTTGCAGTTATAAAGCAATGGCTATAGGCAAGTGTCAGCTGCGGTAGCTCGCGTTGACATCCACATATTCATGCCCCAGGTCCGAGGCCAGCAGGCGGTAGCTGCCGGGGCCCTTGCCCACTTCAATGTCAATGGGCAGGTCGCGGCCCTTGAGGGGCTCCTCAAGCAGGGCGTCAAAATCCAGGTCCGTTGGGCGCCCATTGCGGAACAGCTCCACGCCGCAGAGGGATACCCGCACGGCGTTAGGATCAAGCGGCACGCCGCTGCGGCCTACCGCAGCCACAATGCGGCCCCAGTTGGCATCGCGGCCGTAAAGCGCGGTCTTCACCAGCTGCGAATGGCCCACCGTGCGCGCGATCTTTTCCGCATCTTCCTCCGAAGCCGCGCCAGTTACCGTAATATGAGCCACCTTGGAGGCTCCCTCGCCATCCTGCACCAGCATATAGGCAAGGCTCCCCAAGACCTCCACCAGCGCGTCTTTCAGCAAAGCCAGGCTTTCTCCGCGCACACGCACGCCGGAAGCGCCGTTGGCCAGGGCGTACATGGTGTCGTTGGTGGAGGTGTCGCCATCCACAGTCACCCTGTTGAACGTCAGCCCCACAGCCTCGCGGCAAATGCGGCGCCACTCGGCGCACTCCACATCCGCGTCGCAAAACACAAAGCAGAGCATGGTCGCCATGTTGGGGCAGATCATGCCCGCGCCCTTGGCAACGCCCAGCAGCCGGACCTCGCCCCCCTCAAGCGCAATGCCCTTCTCCGCCATTTTGGGGAAGGCGTCCGTGGTCATAATGGCACGGGTAAAGCCCTCGGCATCCGTTTTGCCAAGGCCCCTGGCCAGTTCGGGCAGGGCTTTCTCCCACTTATCCATCAAGAGCTGCGGCCCAATCACGCCGGTGGAGCCGGGGAGGATATCCTCCGCATCCAGCCCAAAGGCAGAGGCAGCCATCTCGAGGGTTTTCCGGCAGTTGGCAAGCCCCTCTTCCCCTGTGCAGGCGTTGGCCTGGCCGGAATTAACCAGCACGGCCCTTGCCGTTTCGCGGGCGGCAACACGTTCGCGGCCAACCAGAACGGGCGCGGCGGGATACAGATTCTGCGTAAATGTGCCGGCGCTGACGGCCGGCCTGTCGCTCACAGCCATGGCGAGGTCGTTACGGTTTTTGCTGCGGAAACCAGCGCTTATGACAGCAAAGGAAAAACCCTTGGGGATTTGCATGATGAGAAGTCCTGTAAAAATTTTAAAGGCCAAAAGGAATGCCGAACTGCTCCAGTATATTCTGTTCAAAACGGCAATGCAACGGGGCGGAATACGCTCCCGCGCGGGCTGAAGATTGACATCAGCCAAGTCCAGGGGCTATGCCTTTTATTCAGTGCATCAGCAAAGGCTTTCCTAAGCCCATTGCTGGCGTACTGGCCCTTGCAGGCAGCGCCTGCCTATCCAAGACCATTTTCCAAAGGCCATTGCTATGGACATGAATGAAAGGGGCAAAGCCCCCCAGCCAGGCATCTATGAGCTTGATGTTGTGGATAATGTGCCCTTTGAGTCCGTGCCGGGGGGCTCCCACTTTGCCCTGACGCTGCAAAAGCCCGCCTGGGACGGATGGACGCCGGGCCAGTTTGTGATGCTGCGGCCCAAAAACTGGGGGGCAGACCTGCTCTGGGCCCGCCCCTTCTCCATCTGCCGCGTGAATGAAGAGGGGCTCACGCTTTTCATCCAGGCAAAGGGCAGAGGCACCGAACGCCTCCGCGCGCTCACCCCGGGCGATAAAGTCTGCCTCTGGGGCCCCTTGGGCAAGGGCTTTGCCGTGGATGCGGAGCACCCCACGCTCCTTTTGGCCGGCGGCATTGGCCTGGCCCCCTTTATCGGCTATGCGGAACGCCACCCCAATCCGGCGGGCCTCACCCTGCTTTTCGGGCACAAGATTCCGGAACGCTGCTATCCCACGGACCTGCTGAAAACGAGCGGCGTAAACTTCCAGGCCTTCCCTGAACGCTGCCTTGAGGACAGGGAAGCCTTTCTCGCCCGCATCCGAGAACAGATGGCACTCATAGCAAAGCAGCAGGGTCTGGTGCTGGCCTGCGGCCCGCAGCCTTTCTTAAAGGCCATTCAGGGCTTTGCCGCGGAATGCGGCGCAAGAACGCAGATTTCCCTGGAGCACCGCATGGCCTGCGGCATCGGCGCGTGCTTAGGCTGCGTGTGCACCACCACTGAGAAATGGCCCGTGCCGTCCAAAGCTGGCCTTCCCGTGCAGACCTGCACCCAGGGGCCTGTTTTCTGGTCGGACCAGATAGTTCTGGAGTAAGCCATGAATACCCGCGACACCGGTCTTTCCGTTCAGCTGCCGCTTTCATCCTCTGTGCGGCCGCTCTGCTTTAAAAATCCTGTCCTGACAGCCTCGGGCACCTTTGGCTACGGGCTTGAACTCATGCCCTATATGGATTTGAACACGCTTGGCGGCATTGTGGTCAAAGGGCTTTCGCTCAAGCCCAGGTGCGGCAATCCCCTGCCGCGCATTGCGGAAACCGCCAGCGGAATGCTGAACGCCGTAGGCCTCCAGAATGACGGCGTTGACGCCTTCATCAACGAAAAGCTGCCCCTCCTGCCATGGCGCGAAACGCCGATCATCGCCAACCTTTACGCAACCACGCCGGAAGATTTTGCCGAGCTTGCCCTGCGCCTCAGCGGGGAGGAAGGCGTTGCCGCCCTTGAAGTCAACATTTCCTGCCCCAACGTGCGCCAGGGCGGGCTGCTCTTCGGGCAGGACCCCAAGCTTGCCGCAGGCGTTGTTGCCGCGGTCAAGGGCCATGCGGGAAAAACGCCCGTCATCGTCAAGCTTTCCCCCAACGTCACGGACATCGCGGCCATTGCCTCCGCCGTGGAAGATGCCGGGGCCGACGCGATCTCCTGCATCAACACCCTTTCCGGCATGGCTGTAGACATCCGCTCGCGCAGGCCAAAGCTCGCGAACGTCATTGGCGGCTTGTCCGGCCCGGCCATCAAGCCCGTGGCGCTGCGCTGCGTGTGGCAGGTCTGCCAGGCCGTTTCCATCCCGGTCATCGGCGTCGGCGGCATAGCCTCGGCCCAGGATGTTTTGGAATTCCTGCTGGTCGGCGCCCATGCCGTGGAAATCGGCTGCGCCACCTTCTCCCGCCCGGACGCGGCAGCACGCATTGCCGAAGAGCTCCCCGCCCTGTGCCGGGAACTTGGCATCAGCGACCTCAACGCCTTCCGCGGATCCCTTAAGGTGTAGCGCCGCGCACCCCGCATCTTTCAGGCAAGCAAAAACGGGAAGCGCAAAGGTGCTTCCCGTTTTTTCTGGAGGATTTCTTTTCATCTAGCGGTCCCTTTTTCGTCCGATATTACTCCTTAACCCAAAAAAATGATAATTTTTTATATGTTATAATGTATGTAATCATATTAAATTTAAAATAAACTTATAGAACAAATAAACTGATCATAAATGCTATATTAGACATATCCAGCTTCATTACAATATTCTACAACAGCCTTCTTAAATGTTTTTAATTTATTTTCATAACCTCGATGTTCTGTTATTAGATTGCTCATACTCATTTCTTTACAAAGAAGGAGTTCCTTTGTTGAGAGCTTAAATGTCTGAATCATCTGCTCAGTAATAAAATCTTTTGGCTTTTCATAACCTTCATATTCCCCTTTGCAGAAGCTTATTAAAACTTGTCCATACCATTTTCGTATAAAATGTTTCATACATACATGAATAGTTTCTATAGAAGATATTATATTACTAACCTTTATATCATAAGTATCTTCTGTCAAAATTTCAAACTTACCAGAAGCATGTGCCATCTCATTTCTTGTATCAACAATGTCCTTAACTAAGTAAATCTGAGATTTATCTAGCCCAATGAGTTTAAATAATTTAGCGATTTCTTTTTCTGGTATCA